>JAZUHK010000080.1:0-34865 GCA_045641645.1 Kiritimatiellia bacterium | reverse complement strand
TGCCGCTCCGCGGATACACCGTGTTGTTTGGATCCGCCGCGATCGTCACCGTCCCCGGACCGACCCGCGACGTCGCCCCCTGCACCGTGATCCATCCGTTGGCGTTCTGGATGTCCCACTCGACGTCGCTCCCGACCGTCATCTCCACGGCCACGGACTCGCCGTCCGCAATGAACTCGTACCCGTAAAGCGAGAGGGACGAAACCGCCGCGGGCTGTGTCACCGTGTGCGTCTTCGCCGCAAGCCCCGTCCCAGCGGGCGGCGTGACCGTGATCGTCCCCGTCCGCACGTAGAGCTTGGTGTTCGGCGAGGCGGTGTACACGACATTGCCGTTACCCGCGCCGGACGAGAACCCGTTCATGATCGTCAGCCAGTTCGCGCCGCTCTTCGCCGTCCACGGCAGGTCCGGCGTCGCGAACACCGACACAATGCCGTTCGCGCCGTTCACGCTCGCCTCGGTCGAGGACGGATTGATGGCGAACTCCAGCGCCGTCCGTCCCTCCTGCGTGATCGTGAAGGTCTCCGTCCCAATGGTCACCGTCCCCGTCCGCGGCAGATAGCTCGGATTCTCCCCAACCGCGAGCGACAGCGAACTCCCGCCGCGGCGGTTCCGTCCGTGGTCCGAATCCACGACCGGGATCCAGCTCGCATTCGGCGTCGCGCTCCACTCCGTCACCGCGAGCGCGTTCACCGTAAGCGGGATGACGTGCGTGTAGTAATCGCACGACGTCGAATATGACGAAAGCTTCATCCGCCGCCCGTACTGGAACACCGTCACAGTCTTGTCCCCGACCGTCAGCGTCCCCGACCGCGTCGCCACCTCGTTGTACGGCGCGACCTGATACGTCACCTTGCCCGACCCGATGCCGTGCGTCGGCGAAACCGAAAGCCAGTCCACGTTCGGCCGCGCATCCCACGCGAAGCGTCCAGATACGCCGATCTCCACCTCGCCCGTGCCGCCCTGATGCTCGTACTCGACCGAAGTCGGCAAAACCGTCGCCGGATATCCCGCCTGCTTGACGGTATGCACATGCCCGCTCACATAGACATACCCGATCCGCTCGCCGACATTCGTCGAAGCCGTCACCTGGTACGCCACCGGATACCCCGCCTGTCCAGAAGTCGCATTCAGCGTGATCCACGGCTCGCTCGCCGCCGCGGTCCAAGTCCCGCTCCCCGAAGTCACAACTGCAAACATCCCGCCGCCAATCTCTACGTCCTGCGTCTGCGGCGTAATCGCGATGCCATTGTTCTTCGCCATCGGCGGATTGGGTTGACGATTCGATTCAAAGCCAATTTCATCTACTTGCAATGTATGAACCCATCGCTCTTCTCCAAGGATGAGTTCCACGGTATGATTACCAACGCAACATGGCTGCCAAATCCACTCGCAATCAGATTCTGAAGACACAACATCTTGATTATCAATTCGCACCAACAAGCATTCACCTTGTTTCGTTCGACAACTTTGATAATTAAGAATTATCATTCCAGCATGAACATCCTTCAAGAAACCCTTCTGATAAAATGTATGCTCGCTCCCACACACATCGACCTTCAATGCGCGGTCAAATCCAAAATTCGGCGCGACTTCGTATGGAACAACATACGTAAGACAATCTCCTTTTGGCTCTCCGAAATAAGGCGGGGGTCCAAATATCAACGATTCCGAATCCTTTGACGCAACATCCCAATATGTATTCTCATTCTTTACGGTCACCTGTAGTGAATCTGATATTCCCACTATCTTGATTGTCGCGCCATTAAAGGCCGCGCCATATCCACTCCCCTCCTGTTTTACCGCAAAATATGCAGTGCCGTTGCTACTACTTACAGTAATCGTTCCACTCCTGGAATAAACACTATTGTTTTCCGATGCACGATAATATAGCCAAGTATTCGAATTCGGAGTTCGCTTATAATCAGAATAACCGCCACAATCCGTAAAAGTTACACTCAGCCAATCACCTGCATTACTGGACACGCGCGCTTCCACATCTCTTCCATATCCGCCCACCACATGTACCGAACGATTCGTACTCTGCCATCCCAAGGTCGCCGTGTTATAGCCAAGCTCAGTGGCGACCACCAATCGTGGCATAAAAACGCAACAACTCAAACCCGCGAAACAAGTTATAAACTTCTTGCAGCGCAGAGACCACCGTCCTGGTTTCGCCGATTCGACAGTTCCATCATCAAGCCGAACAATATCAGACCTTTCTCGAATACTTACATTTGTCATTAACCCCACCTCTTTCTCTTGCCAATGCACTAACACAAATGCCACAAACATCTGCCAAATACGACAAGCATAACATGCGACGCGCTCACTTATATTTCAAGCCCACGGTAATCAGCTATTCGCTGCAATTGCTCATATTCATACCGCCAATCATCTTGCTTCAACAGTGTCTTATCTTTATCAAGTCTGTTCTTCATATGCCGAAGAATACATCCAACATCATCATCCGAATACATCTCATCGGCATAATATTTGATAGGCATATTCGGATTGACTCGTGACACAGCATCTATCAACTCGTTTAGCCAACATTTCTCCATTTTTCTTTCCCTCTTCCCGCGCACCTTGTTTGCGCCACTCTCCCGCACGGAATGAAGAGCGGCATATTCATAACCTTGCCCGACTCGTTCGTTATAAGGGGCGACGCCGTTGCGGACAAATAAAGAGCGCACCCCTTCGCAGATCTCGCGAGAGGCACGACCAAGCGCCCTTGGAGAAATCTGGAAGAGGTGCGCAAAGTGGGGGCATACGATTAGCCCGATACACTTTACGCAACCGTCCACCCAGCTTCTCCAATGAAAATTGGTCGTTTTCTCGCGAAACCAGATACACAGTTACGCGTATCACCTTGTTTCGGTTCGCAGACACAACCAGCATGTCCGTTCCCCAATCCAAGGATTTTCCCGATGCGAGGGAATCATCCTCATCCCCCGCAGTATCAAAGAACAACGTCCCCGCGGCCTTCGCCCCAGAAACGACAAAATTATATCACTTCCCCTCTCCCCGCGTCAACGCCACCGCGCGTGCCAAATTACACTACGTATGTCAATTCTTAACATACGTAATGTAATTTCAACCATCGCCAATTTCCACACCCGCGCCGCATTCCTTAACATACGTAATGTAATTCTTGCGCGGCCACGCCGGAACCGATGCGGCGTTAAGCCCTGCCGCGGAACGCGGCAGAGCGCAAGCATCAACGAAACGGACGCGCCTTAGGGAAGATGAAGGCCTTTGGGGAGAAGGCGAGACGAGCGGAATGAGCCGCGGAAATGCGGTTCGGCGTTTTTGCCGCGAAGAGCCAGCAAGACGAGGAGCCGGGCATTCCGGCGACGAAGTATTGCGCCGCTATGCGCGGCAAAGGCGACGGGAGCGTTCCCGTGGCGATTGGTAGCGAGACGAGCCGACGAACCCAAATGCCGAATGCCCGAGGTGACTAACGCGGCCGATTTGCTGAATTCAAGCCGCGCGACCGCGCGCGGTTGAGGGCTGCGTCTCAGGACGGCACCCCGAAGGCAATCTGGCGATTGCCGAGCGGGTGCCGGACGAGGCGCAGGCCCAACCGCGAAGGAAAGCGCGGCGCAGCAAATCGGCCGCCGTCGGCCGCATCACCGAACGACACTCTTCGGATCGCACCATATCCGCCGCTCTTGTGCGCGGCGATTTTGGGCCTCGCAACGCCGTGGCCGGTTGCAAAAACGCCGAACCTGGAATTACATCACGTATGTCAATTCTTAACATACGTAATGTAATTTCAACCATCGCCAATTTCCACACCCGCGCCACATTCCTTAACACACGTGATGTAATTCTTGTGCGGCCACGCCGGGACGGATGCGGCACTAAGCTCTGCCGCGTGTCCGGTTGCAAAATGCCAAACCGCCAAATTGTGCAACGGAAGCTCAGACCTTCTGATGCAACTTCAATACCCGCCCTTCAGATAGAGCGGGAAGTGCGACTCGACCGCCGCGCGCCCCTTCATTTCCGCCTTCGACTCGTCGCCGGGCAGAAAACGCGGCACCGGCACCGAAACCGTCGCCGACGATTCGTCCACCCCGGTGGAGATCGCCACCTCCAGATCCCGCCAGTGCTCGTATTCGAGCACCCCGCGCGCCACCCCTTCGGAATCGGTGCAGAGATAGATGGGCACGCGCGAAAGTTCGTCAATCTCCGCATCCGTCGGCCAGAGCCGCCGCCCGGCGACGGGAATGGTGGCCACCCGCGCCGCCTTAAGGCACATGAAGTCGTTGAAGCCCACCGCCCGAGCGCGCGCAACCCGCGCGGCGGCGTGAGCGGCGAGAATGCGCGCCGTCAGCCAGTGCGAAAGCTGGAATGCCGCCAAGAACAGGAAGGTAACGAAAAGCACGGCCAGGACCGTCTCCACCAGCGCCTGGCCGCGGCGCGCCGAAAAGCTCGCTTCCGGGAGCACGGACGAAACCGTCCTCAGTCCTCGCCGAGCGAGCGAATCGAATCCTGGCTGATGCCGTCGGCCGCGCTCTTCGCCCTATCGCCCTCTTCCGCCGAAAGCGCAGAGGTGGCCCCCGCCGCCTTCTTGCCGATTGCGCGGCTGAGATAGGTGAAGACCGCAATGAGCGTCACCGCAATGAGACAGACGATGATGATGTATTCGACCATCGTCTGACCTTTTCTCAACTTCTTCATCATTACCTTTACTCCCCTTGTTCTTGGACTTGAAGCCCCTTTCACGGATAGTCGCTCTGCACGAGCCGCTCCGTCCGCTCGGCGCTCTTGCCCGCCGCCCGCATGACAAAGCCGATCGCCGTGACGACCACCAGCAAGGCGGCGAACGCCAGCACATACTCCAGCGCCGCCTGCCCCGAACGCCATCTATTATACCACATCAGCGAAGCCCCCGGAAAGCGCGAACGCCGAAGGTCAGGAAAACGAGCGTGGGCAAGACCGCCGCCACAATCGGCGGCATATAGCCGAGATTCGCGAGTATCATCATCAATATCTCCAGCCCGTTGAAGGCGAAGAACATGCCGAGCGCCCACAGGATGCCGCGGAAGACCGACTGCCGTCCCGAAGAGATGCCGGCGGGGATCGCGAAAAGCGTGATGACGATGCAGGCAAAAGGCGCAAGGATCTTCGCCCAGGTGCTGTAGCGGTACTTGTTGCGCGTCTCAACCGAAAGATCGGGATGCGTGCGCAGATACCGGAACCGCTCGCGAATGGAATTGAAGTCCCAGGCGCGGTTCACCGCCAGAAAATCCCCCGGCCGCTCGCGCAATTCCGGGAAGACCCGCAGCGGCAGCGCGTCAAGCTCGGGCGTCGGCGAGGCGATTTCCGCACCAACGGCGTCATAGTGGCGGACAGTCGGTTCGCGGAAATACCACTCGCCGTCCAGATAGTCCACCTTGTCCGCCTCCACCGAGAGATAGCGCGCACCGCCGTTCGGACGGTCGAAGGTAAGCCGCACGCCCTCCAGGTGCTCGGCATCGCGATCGCGAATGCGGCCGATCGTCCAGGTGCGGTCGTTCTTGACGTTCGGGAAGACGAGATTGTCGGCGGAGGCGACCTTCGCGAGATCGAACTTCTCCGTCTTCATGTGCTGCCCCCACTGGGCGCGGCGCGGCACATAGACGTCACCCACCCACCAGACGAACGCCGCCATCACCACGGCCACCGCCAACAGCGGGCGGACGATTGTCAGAAAGCTGATGCCGTTCGCGCGCATGGCCGTAATCTCCGAGTGGCGGCAGAAGCTCCACATCGTATAAAGGGTGGCGAGCATCAGCGCCGCCGGCGCAAGATAGTGGAAAAACGGCGCGAGGTACGCGGCGAAGTATTCGACGACCGTCAGAAACGGCAGATGCGCATCGAGCAGCCGGGAAAACGAGTTGAAGAGATCGAAGAGGACATAGATCGAGATAAACCCGCCGAGACAGTAGGCGAGCGGTATCAGGAACTCCTTCAGGACATAGCGCGTCAGGATGTTCATGTGTCCTCCAAGGCACCGGTCAAAGCCGACACCGACTCAAAGCCATGCCGGGCGCAATAGGCGACGATGCCGTCATAGACGCGCGAAACCGTACTCGGGTCGGAGAAGGTCGCCGTTCCCACCGCGACCGCCGTCGCCCCCGCGAGCAGAAACTCGATCGCGTCCTCGCTCTCATAGACGCCGCCCATTGCGAGAATCGGCAGCTTCGTCGCCTGATGTGCGTCATAGACGAGCTTCACCGCCGCAGGATGGATGCCGCGCCCCGAAAGCCCACCTGTTCTGTTGGCGAGCACCGGCCTGCGCTTTTCGATGTCAATCACCATTGCGGGAATCGTGTTGATCATGGAAAGCGCATCCGCCCCCGCCTCCTCGCACGCCTTCACATAGGGAACGACAGAAGGCACGTTCGGCGCCAGCTTCACGACCAGCGGCAGCTTGGTGGCGGCGCGCACCGCCGCGACCACTTCGCCCAGCACCTTCGGGTCCTGTCCGAAGGTATGGCCGCCCGCCTTCACGTTCGGGCAGGAGACGTTCATCTCGATCGCATCGACCTTATCACCCATCCGCTTCGCGACTTCGGCGTACTCCTCTACGCTTCCGCCCCAGATGTTGGCGATCAGCTTAGGCGCCCGACCTCCACCTACACCTATCCTCTCCACCTGTTCCCTGTACCACGGTACCGTGATGTCGAGAAAGTGCTCGATTCCCGTCCCCTGCAGGCCGATGGCGTTCACGAGCCCGCCCGGCACCTCCGCGTGGCGCGGCATTCCGTTACCCGGCCACGGATCGATGCGGATGCCCTTCGCGGTTACCGCGCCGAGTTTCGAGTAATCGACCGCGCCCAGATATTCGAAGCCATAGCCGAAAGTGCCGCTCGCCGTCACCACCGGCGAAGCCATCTCCAGCCCACCCAAATTGACCGAAGTATCAATCACGTTCACACCCCTTTCTCACCACACCAAATCCTCGGCAGCGAACACCGGACCCTCGATGCAACAGCGCGAATTGCCGCGCACGGTCTTCTGAATGCAGGCGTAGCACGCGCCGACGCCGCAGATCATATGCCGATCCATCGAGATCCAGCCCTTGGAACCCGTACCCGTGGCCCGCAGCGCCACCGCCTTCAGCATGGGATCGGGACCGCACGCGAAGAGTTCGAACCGCTCCTGACGGTTGCGGAGATTGGCAAGCTCGTCATCGAGCGGATCGGTAACCAGCCCCTTGACCCCGGCCGAACCGTCATTGGTGGCCGTGAAGACCTCCACCCCAAGCTGCCGGAACTTATCCACCGCCAGCAGATCCGCCGCCGTGCGTCCGCCCAAGAACACCTTCGGCCGCGGCAATCCCGCCGCCGCCACGAACCGCTTGGCGAGAAAATGAAGCGGCGCCACGCCATAGCCGCCGCCGACAAAGAGCGGCACGCCCTCGCACCGGACCGGGAAGCCGTGACCAAGCGGCCCCAGCACCGAAAGCGCATCGCCCTCCTGCACTTCGTTAAGCGCACGGGTGCCGCGCCCCACGGTCTTGTAGAGGAGCGTCACCGTTCCGTCCGCCGCGTCAAAGACGGAGAACGGGCGCCGAAGCGCGCTCGCCTCCAGCGCCGGCACGCGCACATGGACGAACTGCCCTGGCTGGAGCTCGCCCGCCATCCGCGGCGCTTCGAGAACGAGATAGCGATATCCCGCCCCGATTTCGACCTGTCTTACCACTTTCGCCTGCTCGTCAATCATAAGTTCTTCAAACCCCTTCCACTCGTTTCATGACTTCCTGCAACGCCTTCCACATCTTGAGCTTAAGCTCCTTCACGGCCGGCGTCACCGTCTGGAAACGCACGATTTCCTCGGGCGAACGCACCAGCAGCACGTCCTTCCCCTTCGCCGACCGCCCCCAGGAGTTGTCGGCAAGATGCAGTTCGGGCTGATACTTCGCCAGCGCCGCCGCGCCGAGAAAGACATAGACCTTCGCCTCCGGAATCGGCGGCGCAACGACAATCGGCGCCGACTCCACCGTCTGATGCATGGCCGCGAGAATCTTCGCCATCATCTCAATCGCCTTCGGCGAAAGCGGCCGATCGTGAACGAAGACGAAGGGATGAGCAGGCCGAGGGGACGAGACGGGCGCAGGGGCGGCAGTTGGCGATCTGCAATCTGAGTTGCCTGCGCTTTGCGCGGTTATGGCACTGAGGTTTTGAGGCCGAGCGGGTCTAATCAACGCACGATCAATCTCAATCGAACGCACTCCGCATTCGCGCTCGACCTCCAGCGCCTTTTCAAGTCCATTCAAAATGTAATCAACCGCCGTCACCTCGGTCTTCTCAGCGCTCCTGCTTATTATACCCGTAAGGATTCTTCTTCTGCCAGCGCCAGGCGTCCGCGCACATCTCCTCGATGCCGCGCTCCGCCTTCCAACCGAGCTCCGCGGCCGCCAGCGCCGGATCCGCCCAGCACTCGGCGATGTCGCCGGGGCGACGCGGCTGAATCTTATACGGAACCGGCCGCTTCGACGCCTTCTCAAAGGCCTTCACCACCTGCAGCACCGAATAGCCGTGCCCCGTGCCGAGATTGTAAACCTTAAGCCCCAGCTGCGGGTTCGCCTCCAGCTTTTCGATCGCCTTCAAGTGCCCGACGGCGAGATCGACCACATGGATGTAGTCGCGAACCCCGGTCCCGTCGGGAGTCGGGTAGTCGTTGCCGAAGACATTGAGCTCCGCCCGGCGCCCCACCGCCACCTGCGCGACAAACGGCAAAAGGTTGTTGGGAATGCCGGCGGGGTCCTCGCCGATAAGCCCCGACTGGTGCGCCCCGATCGGATTGAAGTACCGGAGGAGGATCACATTCCATTCGGGATCGGCCTTTTGAACGTCCTTGAAGACCTGCTCCATCATCAACTTCGTCCAGCCATACGGATTCGTGCAGCCGGGCGTCGGGAAGTCCTCGCGGATCGGCACCGACTTGGGGTCGCCGTAAACCGTGGCCGACGAGGAGAAGACGATGTTCTTGCACCCATGCTCGCCGAGGCACTTCAAAAGCGTAAAGGTGCCGCCGAGGTTGTTGGCGTAGTACTTGAGCGGCAACTTGGTCGATTCGCCCACGGCCTTGAGCGCGGCGAAATGGATGGCGGCGCCAAAGGGGCTCTCCTTGTCGAGCACCGCCGAGAGCTTCTTCTCGTCGCGAATATCGACCTTGTAGAAGACGGGGGTCTTGCCGGTGATGCGCTTCACGCGCGAAAGCGACTTCTTCGAGCTGTTGCAGAGGTTATCGACGACAACCACCTCATGCCCGGCGTTAAGGAGTTCCACGACCGTGTGGCTGCCAATGAACCCGGCTCCGCCGGTGACAAGAATCTTCATGACCTTTTGCCCTTTCTTTGCTATGAGAAGTGGCGGAGAGGGGGGGATTCGAACCCCCGGTGGACAAAAGCCCACACAACCTTTCCAAGGTTGCACCATCGACCACTCGGACACCTCTCCAGTCGTTGCCATCCGTTCGGTATCAGCAGGGCCTGGTGCCAGAGGAGGGACTCGAACCCTCACGAACTTGCGTACGGCAGATTTTGAGTCTGCTGCGGCTGCCATTACGCCACTCTGGCATTGCTTCACCTTGGAGCGGGCGAAGGGAATCGAACCCTCGTAGCCAGCTTGGAAGGCTGGAGCTCTGCCATTGAGCTACGCCCGCTTTTACCAAACGAACTGGGAAAAGTATATCATTTTTATGGTACAATACGCAAGGGTGAAAATCGACCGTACCATCTTACCGTCAGGAAGAATCGGGCTCGCCGTCTCCGGCGGCTCCGATTCCGTAGCGCTCGCCTTCCTCCTGACCAAGGGCGGGAAAAAGCGCAACGCCGCCAAACGCTTCGTCATCCTCCACGTCGATCACGGGCTCAGAAAGGAGTCGAAGGCCGAGTACCGGTTCGTGAAACAGCTCGCCGAGCGCCTCGGCCTCCCCTTCCGCGGCACCCATCGGAAGGTGATCCGCCGCCGGGGAGAATCGCTGGAGATGGCCGCCCGCCGCGTACGGCTTGCCTTCTTCGAGCGGTGCATGCGCACGCTCAAGCTCGATGCCATCGCCACCGGCCACCAGATGGACGACGTGGCGGAGACCTTCCTGATGAAGCTCCGCCGCGCCTCGCTCTCGGGCATCCGCGCGGTTTCCGAGGTAGGTGCCGTCCGCTTCGTCCGCCCGCTCCTCGGCTGTCGGGATGCCGAACTCAGGGCGTATCTAAAAAAGTACGGCGAGCGCTGGTGCGAAGACGCGTCAAACTCCGACACCGCCATCGAACGCAACAAGGTGCGTCACGAGCTCATCCCCTATATGGAAAAGGTGCTCGACCCGCATCTGGTCGAGCACCTCTACGCGATCTCGCGTTTCGCCTGACGCTCGCTCAGCGCCCGGAAGACCTGAAGAGATAGATCTTGTTTTCCGTGCCGCGCAGGAGCCGGGAGATGTTGGCGCGATGCTTGAAGATGATGAACGCGGCAATTAGCGTGACCAGGACGCACTGCGGCAGATCCGCCGCGCCCTTAACGCCCAACCACGGAAACCAAACGGCAACGGCAAGAAAAGCCGCCGCGAGGCAACTCCCCAGCGAAATGTAATTAGAAAGCGCGAAAGCGAGCGCGAAGACCGCGAACGCGACCGCAACCAGCGAAGGCATCAGCCCGATCAGCATCCCCAGCGCGGTCGCAACGCCCTTGCCACCCCTGAACTTCATATAGGGAGTCAGCATATGGCCGGCAACGCACACGACACCGACGACGAGCGGCATATACGACAGAGGATCGCCGTTATGCGTCGGATATGTCAGCTTCGCCGCCAACGTCGGCAAAAGCCCCTTCAGAACATCGCAAACAAACGCGATAAGCCCCCACTTCTTGCCGACCGTGCGGAAGACATTAGTGGCCCCGATATTCTTTGATCCCACTGTCCGTACATCCACCCCTCGCATTTTGCCGATCAGAAATCCGAAGGGAATTCCGCCGATCAAATAAGCCCCGACCAACCATAGAGCGATTTGCATTTACGCATGATCCTTTCCAATGAATTCACACGGCGCCTTCGCCGCCAGAAGTCCCTGAACGAAACGAACCCCATAGGTGAGATGACTGAGCACGACCCCGAAGGCGGTCAACAGCCAAACAAGCGGATTGAACGCCGCCGTCGTCCAGATGACCGCGGCAAAATAGGCCGCAAGCGGCAACGAGAGCAGCAACGCCCACCCCGCGCTCGACACGGCCAACGGCACCACGAGCAGATACGCGGCAAAATAGACGACGAACGCCGTCGGGACGAAATACGCGAGGCGCAGCGAATTGGACGGATAGCGCTTGCAGAAATAGCCGCGATGAAAGGCGTAGCGACCGAGCTGCCGGAGATGCGGCAGAAACAGCGGCCGACGATGGTGATAGACCACAACCCACGGTTCGTAGATGATACGCTTCCAGCGGTCGATGATGTCCTTGCAAAGGAGCGTATCCTCGCCAGGCCAGAAATCGGTGCGATAGCCCCCGATCTCGTCCAGGAGTGCCTTGCGCACGAAGAGATTGCAGCTCGGATAATCCTCCACGTCCTTCCGGACTCCGCCGGCCTTGTAACGATAGCGGTAGTTGCCGCTCACCAGCAGATTGTCATAGACGCGCCCGCCGATTTTCGCGAGCTTCAGGTCGCCGGGCGGCGTCACCCCGGGTCCGCCCACGGCGCCGATCGCCGGCTCGCCGAAGTACTTGACGGCATACTCCAGCCAATGCGCTTCGGGATAGGCGTCATCGTCGATGAAAGCGACGATCTCCCCCTTCGCCTCGCGGATGCCGAGATTGCGCTTCTCCGCCGGCCGCACCTTCCCCGTCGGAACAAACCGCACCTTCTCGCACCCTACAACCCCCTCGGCGTTCTCAACCTTCTCATCCGGCAGAACGATCGCCTCCCAGTTCTCATAGGTCTGGCACCTTAGGCCGGCAAGACACTCGTCGAGCATCCAGCTGCGGCGCGGGCAGGCAATGACCACCGACACAAGCGGCGCGTGATCGAGCCGCTTCGGCACCAGGCATTGGGCATAGTAGTCGAGTACCTTAAGCCGATAGCAGACGGCAAGCGTATCGAGAACCATCGCCCGCAGCGACGAACGGCCGACCCTCGCGAAACATTCGCCGGCGCCGACGATGACCGGCGCTTCCACGATCGCGGCCCCCCGCGACGCGGCGATGGCCAGCAGTTCCAGATAGAAGGCATTGGCCTTGGAGAGCATCCGCTCCAGGGCGTACTTCAGCGTCTCGCGGCGGAAAAGCCCGATTCCGGTGCGCGTATCGGAGAGCTTGAGCCCGATGAAGAACCGGACGAACAGCGAATAGCCCCAGCTCAGCAACCGGCGGCGGACGGGATAGGCCACGACCGAATCGGGGTGCCGCTTCGAACCGACGACGACATCCGCGCCGCGCACCGCCACTTCCACCAGATACCGCGGCAAGAGTTCGACGTTCGCGGCGTCACCGGCGGGAAGAATGAAAACGAATTCGCCTTTGGTCCGCTCGAACGCCGCCAAAAGCGCCGCCGAACGAACAGGGTTGCGCGCGCTATCGGTCGCCACGACTTCGGCCTCGACGCCGTGCGCCGCCAGCCGGGCGCACACCGTCTCGGTATCGGCGCCATCAACGATAACCGAAAGCTTCTGGCGTGCGAGAACCGCACGTACCTCATGCCAACTCTGGGTGGAACATTCCATAAGTTGTTTATTATACCAAACTCCGGTCCGCTTTGGGGACGACTTGGACATCTTCGCTGATGTTCCTCGTTAAGCGCCTCCGGTTGACTTCTCGGACGGGGCCTGTCGGATGGTTTGCGTTCAGAATTCCGGTTTAAGCCCAGAAGCAACGCTGCAAACTCAGGCGAGGCCCTGGCGCTTGCGGAGGATCCAGCAGAGGATGAGCGCAAGACAGAAGACCGCGAGCGCCAGCGGATGATCCCAGATCGGGTCTTCAACATGCTCGACGATCTCGCTCTTGCCCGCCCCGAAGGCCTTGTCCAGCGTGTCGAGCGCATTGGTGGCCACGAGTTCGCCACCAGTGAGCCGCGCCAGCTTCTTCGCCAGCCGGTCATCGGCGGAGAGTTTGGCGTACTCCACCGGCTCCACGCCGCCATTCACGTCGAAGACGGTTGCAAGCGGCTTCGGGAAATCGCCGCCGAGAACCTTCGAGGCCTCGTCGCTTTCAACTGTCACCTCGTAGCGGCCCTCGGCTTCGGTGGCGTCGAACATCACCTCGTAGTAGCCGTTGGCCCCGGAACGCTTGACGAAATCGACCTTCCGCGTCTTGCCGCTCGGCAGCTTCACCGTCGCCGCCACCTTCGCGTCCATGATCGGCAACCGCTCCTTGTCGGCAAGCCGCGCAATGAGCCGCACGGCCTCGCCCGGACGATAGCGGAGACGGTCGGTCCCCGCGCGAGCGAAGAGATTGCCGTCCCGCAGCTTCTCCCCGGTTCCCCATTTGAGGATATTCCCCCAGAAACGGTGATGGTTGACATCGCCCTTGCGGTAGCGAAGATGCCAGGTTTCGTCGTTCGAGAGCATCACCACCTTGCCGCGCCCCGTCTCGCGCACCGTCAGAATCGGTGCCGCAAGCGCCGTCGTATCACCCGCGAAAAGCAGGATCTCCGCCCCCGGCTTGAGCGTTCCGCCCGCCAGCCGCGCGCTCATCGGCGGCAGCGAGTTCCAGATGCGCTCGTTTTCGCTCCCCGACCCCGCCAGCACCGTAATGGGATGACCGGCACCCGAAGGCGAAAGCGCGAACGGACCGGGCTTGTCCTCCCAACGAGCCGTAACCGTGCCCGCCTGATTGGTGAACGAGAGCGGAAAGACCCGTTCCAGCGGCGAATTCAGATAGGCGCTGGGCATCGCTTCGCGACCCGCGATAAGGACCAGCAACGAACCGCGCTCTTCCACGCAGTAGCGAATCGACTCGCAGGTCTGCTCGTCAAGCACCTCCGGCGGCAGGTCGCCGAGAATGATGACGTCAAACTTCCGCCAGTCGTCGCGCGTCGCCGGGAGCCGCCCCGCCTCCGCCTCGCCGAACGGGCGCGTCGCATCGGCCATCGGGGCCTCGGGCGCGAACGCGCCGAAGAGCCGGTCGGGCTCGGTGAGCACGTACTGCAGGTGAACCGACTTGTCGCGGGCGAAGAAGAGATTGCGGAGATAGCGGAACTCCCAGCGCGGACGGCGATCGGCCAACAGCACATTCGTGCGGTCGTCGGAAACCGAAACCTGCACCGGCCAGGAGTTGTTGAGCGCCTCCAGATCGCCATCGGGCGCCTCCAGCTCGATACGGTAGTCCTTAAGCCCCCGTTCGCCCGGATCGTGGACGAAGCGCACTTCCTTCTCCCACGGATCGCGATCGACCTCGTACTCCTTGCGTTCGATCTCCGTCTCGCCCTCCATCAGCTTGACGCCGATGCGCTGCTTGAGCATCGAATTCGCCTTCACGAGCGCGGCGATGCGCACCTTGTCGCCCAAGAAGACGTCCTTCGCCGTGCGCACCTCGCCAATCGCCACGTCCGCACGGTTTGAGGCCGACCCCACAATTACCGTCGAGATCTTCGCCCCCAGCCGCGCGAACCGCCGCGCCGCGGCCTCGGGACTGTTGCCCGAGGTGTCGCACCCGTCGGTGAGAAACACCGCTCCCGCCAGCTCTTCGGAAGGGATGCGCTCCAACGCCTCCTCCAACGCGGAGGAGAAATCGGTCACCGGCCCGCCGAAGGCGAAGGGCTCAACGTCGTAGCGCTTCGCGAGCCGCTTCATCACCGTGGCCGCGGCATTGGTCGCCGCCTCGTAGCGCGTCACGCGGTTGGTGACTCCGCGCGCATCCACTTCGCCGCGCCGCATCGAGAGCGACTGGTCGGTGAAGACCGCGATGCGGCGGTGGATCTTGCGGTTCACGTCATGCGTCCAGGAGATGTGGAGCAGCATCCAGACGAGCGCCAGAACCGCCAGCGCGCGCAAGGCGAAACGGACGCGCGAGCGGACCTGACCGCCGCGCTCGCCGTCGAGCCGCCAGCAGAGGAGCAGCTCCGCCAAGAGGAGGAAGAGGACGATCAGCGCAAAGGCCCGCCAGAGCTCCACGCCGAAGCTCTTGCCCACCACCGCCGCCAGCACATCGTCGAGCGAACGCGCGGAGCCGAGGTTGACGAAGACCGAAAGCGCGTCGCTCTCTTCCTGCGTGAGTCGGTTGAGATCGCCCTCGCGCGAACGCCACTTGAGCTCAAGATCGCCCGCCACCGAATTCGTGGAAGCGAGGGAATAGACGAGATTGTGGACGAACGGCACGAATTCGGCACGCGCCGGGAAAGTGGTCCAGTCGAGATCGAACGGGAATGCCGAAACCGCGGTGATCCCCTTGCCGAAACGGGTCATCGCCCCCGCCGCCGCCCCGTCGGAGAAGCGTCCGGTCACTTCGTAGCCGTTGGTGAGCGCCGTCTCGGGAATCTCGATCCGCCCGGAGACCGGCGCCCGCTCGAAAGTGACGTTCCGAAGCTTGGGATTCCAGTTGGTGAGCGCCACGGCAAAGAGCCGGTTCGTGTAGAATTCGGTATGCGACTTCTCGCCGGGCACGGCCAGCAGCCCGCCGCCGCCGCGCACATAGGCGGTGAGATTGGTCATCGCCTTCGCCGAGAGCATCGGCACGTCGCAGAGGATCACCGCCTCGTTCCCCTCCAGGACCTTGGGGTTTTCGAGCTCGCCCGCCCGGACCGTCTTCGGATGCACCAGAAAGACCGCGTTCGTGCCCTTCTGCTCCGGCCTCAAGGCCGCCTCCAGAAAGGCCGTCGGCCGCCGGAAGGCGTTCTCCGCAGGACGGCCGTTCACCAGGAGGACGTGAAGCGAATCGAGCACGCTCACCAGGTTCGTGACCGTGGAATCGGTGGGAATGTCGTCGGGAACCGTCAGGGTGGTGACGACCGTATGCAGCCCGTTGGACTTGAAGTGATGCGAAAACTCGAAGGAGCGCGAAAGCCCGGGGAGTATCTGCCCGACCGGCGTACGGACGACCTCCTTCCCGTCGATCGTCATCACGGCGTCGCCCGGCGACATGGCCTCGGAGCCGGAATTCATCACCGTCACCGCAAACGACATCGGCCGATCGGTGCCGACGATGCGCCGCGAGGGAACGACGCCGGCAATGGCGGCGTTGCGGACGTTCGCGGGGTTCTCGAAGGTGCGCCACACCACGGGCGGACGGCGGACGAAGCGCTGGAAGACGCTTTCCACCCGCTTCCACTCCAGCGTATCCGCGACCCGCCAGCCATAGGCCTGACCGTCGCCGAAGACCACCACTTCCTTCGCCGGATTGTTGCCCGCCGCCAACACCTCGCCGGCGGCCGCGAGCGACCGCGGCGCATCCATCGTGCCCACGCCCGGCTTCAGCTCCGCCAGCGTCTCCAGGATCTCGCGCCGCGAGGAAACCGGCGTCGGCGTGAGGATGAGCGGAACCTTCTCGCCGAGCACCAGCCCGAAGGAGGTATCGCGCGGCGCAAGCTTCACCAGCTCCGTCGCCTCCTCCAGCGCACGGGCGAAGGCCGTGCGCCCGTCGGGGCCCTTGAGCGACATCGACGCGGAGGTGTCGATGACGGGCACCACGTCCTTGTCCATCCCGCGGCCGCCGAAGAGCCGCATTTCCGGCAGAAACGGCCGCGCAAAGGCAATGGCCGCCAAGGCCAGCGTCGCCGTCCGCATGACCAGCAGGACGATATCCTCGATCATCAGCTTGCGGCGCTTCTTGCGCATGGTCTCCACCAGGAACATCCACGCGCCCCAGACCACCCGCTGGGCCGTGCGCTTGCGCAGGAGATGCAGGATGATCGGCGCAGCGGCCGCCACCAGTCCCAGCAGCATCCAAGGAGCGAAGAACGGCATTTAGCGACCCCCTCCCTGCTGACGATAACGAACGAGGACATCGGCCAGCGCACGGTCGAACCGCGTCGAAGTGCGCACCAGCTCGTGGGTGACATGCATCTCGCCGCACCCACGCCGCACTTCCTCAAGATGCTTGCGGAAGCGCTCGCGATACTCGGCGGCCACGGCCCGCGCGTCGATATCCAAGTTGGCCGTCGATTCCAGATCCTCGAAACGGCTCATGCGCTCGAAGGGGAAATCGACCTCGTCGGGATCGACGATCTGAATGGCGATCACCTCGTGATGACGGAAGCGCAGGTGATGCATCGCCTTCAGGAGCGAGACGGCATCGTGGAAGAAGTCGCTCAAGACGAAGACCACGCTCCGCCGCGGCACGCGCTCGGCCACCTCGTGGAGGACCTCGGCCATCTCGGTGTCGCCGCCCGGTTCCGTGCGGTCGATCTCCTCCAGGATGCGCCGCACCTGCGCGGGAGAGGTCTTGGCGGGGATGCACGAGTTCACCTTGTCGTCGTAGGTGATCAGCCCCGCGGCGTCCTGCTGGTTGATGAGCAAGTAGGCGAGCGAGGCGGCCATGTATTTCGCGTAATCGAGCTTGGAGAGCCGATCCAGCGACTTCGCCCCCGCGTAGGACATCGAACCCGACCGGTCGAGGACGATCGTCGCGCGGAGGTTCGTCTCGTCCACGTACTGCTTGATGTAAAGGCGCTGACGGCGGGCGACGAGCTTCCAGTCGAGATTGCGGAGGTCGTCGCCTGGGAAATACTGGCGGTGTTCGGCGAACTCCACCGACGCGCCCTTCCGGGCGCTCTTGTGCTTGCCGGAGATGAACCCGTCAACGGTGCCGTGCGCGAGGAACTCCAGCCGACCGATGGTCTGGAGCGCCGTCCCCGGCAGCCAGCGCATATAGGCAGGCAGCGCCATCTTCCGCCTTAGACGTCGAGCTCCTCGTGACTCTTGACGGTGTTCAGGAGCCGCGTGATGATTTCATCGGTCGTGATGCCCGCGGCCTCGGCATTGAAGGTGGTCGCGATGCGGTGACGCATGACGGGGAGCGCCGCCCACTTGACGTCGGCGGTGATCGCATAGGGACGGCCCTGAAGGACGGCACGCGCCTTCGCGGCGGTGATGAGCGACATCCCGGCGCGGGGGCCGGCACCCCAGCTGACCAACTCCTTGACAAACTCCGGCGCCTCCGGCTGATGCGGGCGCGTGGCGCGGACGAAATCGGCCGCGAACTCGACGACGTGGTCGGCCACCGGTACGCGACGGATCACCTCCTGCATCTCCAGTATCTCCTCGGCGGTGACGATCTTCTCGGGCTTCGCGCCCTGCACGCCGGTCGTCGCCTTCAGGATCTCGCATTCCTCGTCACGCGAGGGATAATCGACCTTGATGTTGAAGAAGAAGCGGTCGAGCTGCGCCTCGGGAAGCGGATAGGTGCCCTCCTGTTCGATCGGGTTCTGGGTGGCGAGGACGAAGAACGGCTCGGAGAGCGGATAGGACTCGCTGCCCACGGTGACCACATGCTCCTGCATCGCCTCCAGGAGCGCCGCCTGCGTCTTCGGCGGCGTGCGGTTGATTTCGTCGGCCAAAAGCATATTGGTGAAGACCGGGCCGCGCACGAAGCGGAAGACGTGCTTGCCCGTCGCGCGATCCTCGTCGAGGACCTCGGTGCCGGTGATGTCGGCCGGCATCAGGTCGGGGGTGAACTGAACGCGCTTGAAGCTGAGATCCATCACCTCGGAGAGAGTCCGGACGAGGAGCGTCTTCGCGAGCCCGGGCACACCCGTCAGCAGCGCATGACCGCGGGCGAAGACGGCCGTCACCACCTCGTCGATCATCTCCTCCTGTCCGACGATGACCTTCGCGATCTCGCGTTTCATCGCCGCATACTTCGCCTGCAGGCGCTCGACGCGCTGGACGTCGTTTTCGTTGAGTTTTTCGCTCATTTCCTCTTCTCCTTGCCCCGTTCGGGAGCTTCTTCGTTTTCTTCGCCATCGACGGTTTCGTCGCGCTGGTAAATGGGGAGCATGCGGTACGGGACGGTGAAGGCGAGCGTCGTCATCGCCGTCGCATAGACGGGCGAGTTTTCGCCGCCGGGGCCGTTCCACGACCCGTCGCCCTGCTGCCGCTTCAGGAAGACCGTGTACATCCACTCCTCGAACTCCTTCCAGCTTTCGCCGCCGATCTGAAAGAGCCCCTGAGCGGTGTAGTAAAGCCCGTAGAAAACCTGTCCCCGTCCCGAGAGCGCCCCCTTGTAGGTACGGCGGATGAACTCCGCGGCCTTGAGCGAGGCGGGGTCGAGATGCTTGCCGCAGAGTTCCAGCGAAAGAATCGCCGCGCCCGAAAGCGTCTCGCCGTTCTGCCCGCCGTTGCCCTGATAGCTGAATGCGCCCGTATCACCGCGCTGCGTGCGCTTCACGTAGAGGACAGCCTTCTCGATGGCGTCCTCGGGCAGTTCCGCGCCGTTGAGCCGCGCGCTCCTCAGCGCCATCAGCGCCCAGCCGCTGCAGGAAAGGTCGCTGTCGCCCGAGTTCGGCTCGTAGCGCCAGCCGCCGAGATGGTTCGGATCGCGCTTCTGCTGGTTCTGGGCGTCTAAGATCACCTTGACCGCATGCGGCAGCACCGCGTTGATGCGCGCCTGCCGCTCGCGATCGACCATGCCGCTCATTTCCGAAAGGAAGAGCGTGGCGATCGAATGGGCGTACATCCGCCCGTTGCCGGCCTTGCCCATATAGCCCTTGAACGGCGCCTTGTCGCTCAGATCGGCGCAACCGAGGACGAAGTCGAGCGCGCGGAGAATCGTCTGCCCGTAGGGTTCGGTGCCGGGGAGATGCCCCTTGGAGAGGAAGGCCATCCCGGCCAGCGCCGGCACTGCGGCGGAATTGCCCCAGCCGCCCTGGAAGCTCCCGTCGGGATTCTGCTTGGAGGCGATGTACTTAAGCCCCTTCTCGACCGAACGGTCGATCTCGTCGGCATCGAGCGAAAAGGTGGAACCCGAGCCCACCATCTTCCAGAGCCCCGATTCCGCATTGGCACCGATCAGCGGGGAAGCAAGCGGCTTTTCGGCCGGTTTCGCCGCCTCCGCCGAAGCGATCAGCGAAACGGTCTTCACCCCCACCGCCACCGCCGCCAAGGCCAGGAGAATCGCCAGCGAGGCGACGGCCGAACGGCGGAAGAGCCAGCCCTTGCGGCGGTTGGTGGCCCGCACGAGGCGGTCGGCGAAGTCGGGCGAAAGCTCCGTATCGGAGAGCATCGCATAGAGCGCGTCCTTGGCATAGTGGAGGCGGCTTCTCACCGTTCCTTCGGGAACGCCGACGATCTTGGCGATTTCGGCCGAGGAAAGCTCTTCGAAATACTTGAGCACCACCACTTCGCGATAGTTCTCGGGGAGCCGCTGGACGGCGGTGCGCACGGCCTCGGCGCTGCCGCGGAAGACGAATTCGCGGAAGGGATTATCGACGGGCGCGGCAACCTCCGGCAGCTCCTCGCGGGCAAGCGCGACAGGGCGGACGGAGCGCTTGCGCGTATCCATGCGGTAAAAGTTGAGCAGAATCGTATAGACCCAGTAATAGAAGGAACCGGTGGGACGAAAGTTGCCGATTTTGTTGATGGCCTGCTCGAAAGCGCGAAAAACGAGATCCTCCGCCTCGGCCGCATCGTGGCAGAGGAGCATCGCGGCCGCCATCATGCGCTCGCGGTATTCGGCCACCAGTCGGCGGGCGCCGGCTTCGCGGTCTTTCAGAATCTCTTCGTAAAGTTCCATTTCGCTAATGGTTAAATGCCCCGTCGCCGATTCCGTTCAAACTTTTATTTAAACTCTATTTTTCGATGTTCATCGCCTTCCAAGTGGCAGAAGACGATATGGTGCGCGTCCGGGGGGACGAGCGAACCGGCGCGTTCCGGCCATTCGATCACCATGATGGCGCCGCGCGCAAGGTAATCCTCCCAGCCGATCGCAAGGACATCCTCCTCCGAGGCGAGCCGGTAGAGATCCATGTGCACGAGCAACACCGTCTCCGAGGCGTGCTCCTGCACGAGACAGAAGGTGGGCGAGTTCACCCGGCCTTTCACCCCCAGCGCCGCGGCGAGCCCCTGGGTGAAGGTGGTCTTTCCCGCGCCGAGATCGCCCTCCAAACAGATGATGTCGCCCGCCTTAAGTTCGGGCGCGAGCCGCTTTGCGAGCGCCCACGTCTCCTCAACGCTCTGAACCTCAAATAAGCCCTTCATCCTTTAACTCCTCGAAGCACAGCCGCAGATACTCCGGCGCGAACGCCGAGGCGTGCGGCATCCGGATGAGATTGGGCGGCAGATGCCGTGCGTCCAGGTTGGCGAGATCGTCTTTCGCAACCTTCCCCTTCCCTGCCGCCGGATTGAGCACCGTCGGCTCGTTCCGGAAGACATCAAGATACGCCGCGGCGATTTTACCGCGCCGGAGCGCCGTGAGGAGCGCCGCCTCGTCGATGCAGTTGCCGCGCCCGATGTTGACCACCACCGCACGCGGCGGCAGCCGTTTCAACATCCGCGCATCCACGAGCGAATCCGTGCCGGTATCGGCCGGCAACGCGCAGACGAGGTAATCGGCCCGTGCATAGGGAACGCGCAGGCCCTTGCGCGGCGTTTTCGCCGCGCTACCGTCGAAAACGCCATGGCGCGTGACGCCGACCGTCCTTACGCCAAAGCCCTCCAGCCGGGCGCCGATTGCCCTGCCGATGCGGCCGAAGCCGAGCACCACCGCCGTCGTTCCCTTGAGCCCGCGGCAATCGTCCGCGCGGCGCTCGCGCGGCCACAGGGGGCCCGTGCGGAAAAAGCCGTGCGCCCAGGCGAGCACGAACCCGAGCACCGTCTCGGAAATGATCTGCCCGTGAAAGCCGCCGAAATGGACCTTCACTCCCCGCGGTCCCTTCGCCGGCACCAGTTCGCGGCCGGCCGCCGGCGTCGCCAGCACCCGGAGCTGCGGCGCGTGCGCGAACCACTCCTCCCGGAAATGCCAGGTGATCACCTGCGCCGCCCGCGGGAGCGCGCGCAGAAACTCGTCCTCGTTCTTCGCGCGCACCACCCGCGTACCCTTCGCAACCATGCCCCGCAATGCGCGAAGCGCTTCCGCGTCAACGCGGAAGCACTTCTCCGGCCACTCCAGCCAAACGAGACAGACGCGCATCACTCGTCCAGTTTCCCCTTGTAAGTCACGCGACGAACCTTGCCGATGGAGGTGCGCTCGAGCGGCTCGTGATAGACGGCCACCTTGCGGATGCGCTTGTAGTCGGGGAGCTCGGCGCTCTTCCGCTGCACGCGCTCGGTGGTGACCTTCTCCATTTCCGCCCAATCGGGCTTCTTGCCGCCGTTCTGGGCGATGAACCAGTCCTCGTCAGGATAGACGATGGCGCCCACGCGCTCGCCGGGAACGCCGCCCTGGATGTAGCCGATGACGATGACGTCCTTGACCGCCGGATCCTTGGCGACGCAGATCTCGACTTCTTCGGGGTAGATGTTCTTGCCCTCGCGGTTGACGATGAGCGCCTTCTTGCGGCCGCGGATGGTGATGAGCCCCTCCTCGTCGATCGAGGCGAGATCGCCAGTCGCGAGCCACTCCCCGTCAAACGCCTCCGCCGTGGCCTTGGCGTTGTGAAAGTAGCCCTTCATCACGTTCGGGCCCTTCACCTGCAGCTCGCCGACACCCTGCTCGTTCATGTCGGCAAGGCGCACCTCCACGCCCGCACAAGGCTTGCCGATGGTGCCGATCTTGGTGCAGTCGGAACTCGTCACCGAAACGACCGGCGCGCACTCGGTAAGGCCGTAGCCCTCGACGAAGTTGACATGCAGCTTGCGGAAGCATTCGAGGACGTGCCGCGGACACGGGGCGCCGCCCGTCACCATGAAGCGGAGCCGCCCGCCGAGCTGCTGCAGAACCATGTGCATCACCGGCCCGCGGAGCCCGATGCCCATCAGGAAGCGCGCCAGCTTCGAGCCGTTGAGCCCCTCTTGGATCTTGTCGTAGAGCTTTTCAGCGAGGAGCGGCACCGCGCAGAGGACCGAGGGCTTCAGGAGCTTCATGTCGCGCCCCACCGTCCGGAGCGACTCCACGAACATCGACTCGCAGCCGAGCGTCAGCGGCACCACGAAGTTCGCGAGGAAGCTAAAGGCGTGGAAAAGCGGCAACACCGTGAGGAAGCTGTCCTGCTCGTTCAGGTTCGCGTTAAAGGTCTTGAGCCCGCCGTCGGCGTCGCAGACGAAGTTCGCATGGGTGAGCATCGCGCCCTTGGGCTTTCCCGTAGTTCCGGAAGTGTAGATGATCGAGGCGACGTCCTCGTCTTTGGCGACATTGGCGTCATACCACGCGCCGCCGCCGGAGACGCGGAGCTTTTCGAGCCCCACCACTTCGGCCGCACCCAGCTTCTGCCCCTCGTTGATGACGCCATCGACGATGACGACGCCGCGAAGCGCGGGAAGCCGCGGCGCAAGCGACATCATCATCTTGAGATGCGCCTTGTCGGTGGTGATGACCACCGCCTCGGCGTCATTGAGGATATACTCCATCTCCGCTTCGTGGAGCTTCGGATCCATGGGGACGACGGCGACGCCGGCACCCGACTGGGCGAGGTAGGCCTCCATCCAGGCGGGGGAATTGCCGAGGATGATCGCGGTATTTTCCTCCCGGGGCTTCAGCTTGAAGCGCGTGCCGTAGCCCTCGGCGAAATCGCGCACCCGCGCGAGATATTCGCGCCAGGAACGGCGCATCCACACCTTGTTCTCGCACCAGACGAGAGCATTCCGGTTACCGCGCTCGGCAACATTCTTTTCCAGCAATCCGCGAATCGTCATAGCGTACTTCCTTTGAAAGCCGACTGGTAGATATTATACCAAAAAAAATCCGCGCTCAATCCCCGTTCGCGATGACCGCCTTACAGAACCTACCGTTAGTCGGGAATTGAACTTCACGAATCAGCCGCCAGCCAGTCGATGTGATTGCCGTCGATTTTGATGACGCCCTTCGTCTCCAGGGCTGCAACCGTCGCAGCAACATCCGCAACACGGAACTGGGTGCTCAGCGTGTTCTTGAGCTTGGCAACGGACTTCGGCGCAAGCTTTCCGAGGCGGATCACCTCCTCGTCCGACAACTCCAGCACCGGCTTCTTCGCCGGCTTCGCCTTCTTCACCGTCGCGGATTTCTTCACCCTCACCTGCTTCTTCGCCGGCTGCGCCGGCTGCCCGGCCGGCCTTTCCTCATCCCGGGCCAGCTCCGGCGGCGGCTTCAGCTTCGGTTCCGGCGAAACATGCGCGGGCGTCTTCGTGAGGCAGTCGGAGCCGGGCAGGGGGAGGCCCTGCGGCGACGGGCATCCATCCAACATCCGCAGCACCTCATCCGGCGACTCGCGGACATCATAGTCAAGTCCATCGCCGATGGGCACTACGATAGCCCCGTCTCCATCTCTTCGCGGCTCCACCGTCACGACGAACGCGGCATTGAGCCACACCGGGCGGTTGTCAAATCTCGTCAGCTTGATGTACATTCTCTTCTCCTTTGACTGCCCATATTATATCAAACTGCGATGAGGCCGATCGCCCGCCGATGCCGCCACTCACCCCGCGAGCTTCCAGCCGAGCACCGACGCGCCTGCTTCGCGCGGCAATCCCACGAGGCCGTGCGCTGCGGCACTCTTCGCCTTGAAGCAATGCCCGAGGGCGAACGCCATCCTCATCACGAACTCCACGCTCCCGTACACGCGCCCCTCCCCGATCTGCGCCCTCCGCTTCAAACACCACTCCTCGGGGACAGGCCCCGCAAAAACTTCGCTTTCTTCGCCATTCTCCCGCCAACTCCAGCGATAATCCTCCGCTCGGCTCACGATCCCCGCGCGAATCGGATTGTAAACCACGTACTTGATGCACGTCGCCAGATACCGCCCGTCCTCGATCAGCGTTGACTTGAACCTGCCCGCCCAGATGCTGCCGGTATATTCACGCTCACGCTTGTACCACCGGTCGAACAGCTCCTTGAAGACCTTGACGAACTGGCTGATGTCATTCATCTGCACCCGCAGACGGTTCATCTCGTTCTCCAGCGTCGTCTCAAGACCGGCCGCACGAAGCTCCTCCCACCTCTCCGCGAGACGGCGCGCGGCCTTCTCGCCCTTCAGGACACCGACGCGGCGAAGCAGCTCCTCCTCCGGAACCGGCGTCTCCGTGCGCGTCACGCGGACGACGACATGGAAATGATTGCCCATCGCGACATAGGCCCTGAGGCGCACGCCGCAGAACTCCGCTGCGCGCTTAAGCGCATCGACAAGCCCCGTCTTGACCTTCCCCTTCTCGAAAAGGAAGCGTTTGTCGTTCGTCCGCGACATGAGATGATAATCGGCGACACCCGTCCCCGACAGCTTTACCCTTGCAGTTCGTGCCATTTTTCGGCCCTCCCGTAATGCGTTCAACGATATGCGCGGACACACGCCCACGCATCGCATTTTCGGAACGGGCCTTGCGTCAGGCCAATCCGCCGGACGATTGCGAGGCGCCTCCTTCAGACCCCCTCGCGCGCTCAAGCCAGAGCTACGCCCATGCGGCATCCGCATCTGCCTCGTTCAACGCCTTGGCTCCCGAAGCTCCGAATACGGAGTAGCCATGGTTCCCCATTGCAGCCGACCGCCACGACGGCATCCTTTCCAAGGAACGGGGACATTATGGCATATTTCGGCGAAAAACGCAAGGGGGTGAGAAAAACAAACCGTCAAACAAACCGTCAAGACGGGGCCTGTCCCCAGAAAACTCCCCAGAAAACTCCTACGCGTAAACACAAAGCAAAGCACAATGATTGCAACGGCCATTTTGACGAGACCCCAAAAATGCTTCGCCAAACAATCACAATCAAAGCCGCTTCGCCGTTTAGCCATTTTCAACCTTTCGACACAGACGAATTATCCACACGCCGCAACAGATGCAACTAAAGACAACGCCCCATTGACAACAACGAGCAAGAAGAGAATACGGATTATCTCCTGCCTTAAGAGACCAGTTTAAAAAAGAACCAAACCAAGAAATGGAAAACAACCATAGACAGACAAACTTCAATAAAGGCATGGATAACATGATTAGTAGCAATATAACAACGACCACTATTTGGGCTCTATTTCTATTGGTTGCCTTAAGCCGCCGGAAATTAAACCTAACGATGCGTCCCGTCAAAAATACGATTGGAGCTGCAAATATGATTTCACAGACAACCAACGAAAACAATAATCCAAACAAAAACTCGTCAACCAACAACTTCATCCCAAAGTTGCCAAGAATTGCATTAATCAAGCGGTAGATTTTCTCCGCAAAAGGGAAACATTCAAATGCCACACACACTACTTGAAAATCGCTTAATGCTACCCACCCTACATATAGGGCGAGCAAGAACACAGAAACGATGAAATATTCTACGCCATTCGGCATCGCGTCAACACCTTCAACGTGCTTCTTCCAAAACTTTTTCCATGCTTGCGCAACACATCGAAAAACGCACTTTACCCAAGTCAGTTTTAGCCGGGCATCTTTCTTGCTTGCATTCATTTGCGATTCGGAGATGCCGCTATTTCGCATCGTTCGTATGCGATTGACGAGATAAACAATCACGGCAAAAGAAACGGCGACAAGCCCCCATCCGAGAACGGCACCAAAAGACCAACCTGCGGACTTATCCTTTTTTGGTGTGGACACCTTGGGCTTGCTGATCTGTTTCGTCGCAGAATCGCTTTTCTTCTGCGCCTCCAATCGTTGCCGCGCCAATGCCGCTTGTCGCTCCTTTTCTCTCGCCGCTAATTCATCTTGACGCTGCTTTTCTTGTGCTTCTTTTGCATCGTCCCACATCTTCCATGCTCTCTCAACAAACGACTTCAAATCTTTCTCGGTCAAATCCCGCACCTTCAATACATCGCAAAATAATGACTCATTATCTTTCTTTCCGCAAAACCAATCAGGGAGACTTTCTTCTTCGATTGCCTTTACGATCGCAAACTGATATGTTCGTCCCAATTTCCTAAGCAACCACCCATCATTTCCATCAATCATTCTCTTCGAATACACCTCTCGTATGAGTGCTATTGGATGTTCAAACCAGCGCAATCTAACAACTTCATCATCATCTGTGTTTGCATCATACGCAACCGCCAACCTTTCACTCGTTATAAATAATTTCCCAAATTTATACCATGAACCCTTAAGCCAAAACGAATTCAATGGCTCTTCACACACACAAACTTCATTTGCAATCGGATTATTTAACGCCACACTCCAAATAGTTTTTTTACGGTGACGGAGTGCCGCCTTCTGTCGTTCACAATCTTCCGCAATTGCTTGTCCTACAATCTGCGCACTTTGCACTTGGAGTTGCTGATTGAACGCATCCAAGCTACCAGCCACCAATCGGCAACTCATACCCACCGCGACAGCAACCACTATCACGCATCCACGCAAAATCATATCTACTCTCCCTTACTGCTTGTAATAACCGTTGGCAAATCACCAAATTGTGCTTCGTTTGAAGTCAATTGAGTTACGGAGCCGTCCTTGACCTCGTAAACCTTATCGCATTCATGTAAGAACGAATCATCATGCGTAATCGAAACAATTGTACACTTTCGCCGCAGTGACCGAAGTATTTCTGCAATCCTCTTCTTTTCGACAATGTCCAGGTTGTTGGTCGTCTCGTCTACAATCAACAGATCCGGGCGACGCACCAGCGCACGAGCAATGCACAGACGCTGCTTTTCACCACCAGACATACGATCACCGTCGACCATGGAATCGACACCAGCATTTTGTTGCACCAACCATTCCTTTAAACCGCACAATTGCAGCACGGATTCAACCGCTCCCCTGGAAATGCCCGAGGCGTAAAGTCGAACATTTTCAAGTATGGAACCCTTGAGAACAACTGCCGTTTGCGGGACAAAAGAAGGATTGCTTGCCACCACCGAACAGCGCCCTCGAAAAGGTTTAAAAATACCGAGCATCAATCCGACCAAGGTGCTTTTACCGCTGCCGTTTCGACCGACCAGACAGACATATTCCCCATTCTTAATTTCCAGCGACACGTTTTTCAAAACCGGCTTCTTGGCATCCGGATAGGCATACCACACGCGATCCAACATAATGGCTGCACCCTGTTCGCCATCATTGCCCATGCCGCCTACTTCATCGGCATCCGACCGCACAGGGCAACCTTGCTCATTCATCCAGCCATCAAGAGCTTTCGCGCTTTCACGTCCTCGTTCAAACAAAGGCATCTGCTGCATCAGCCCGTTGATTCCGTTCACAACCTTCATGAGCAACATATCATAGGCCACGATCTCTCCTACTTGAATCATTCCATTTCGATAGCAGACGACGCACAATCCCAAAACGACGAGATGTACGGCCAACACTTCCACCCCGAATGTCGCGGCAAAACCGTCACTTGTCTTCTTGGTTTTCGCATCTTGATTCGAATAGGCAGCGCTCAAACTTGAAAACAAGCGGACGAATGCTGCGGAGCAGCCATGAGCGCGAATAATTGGGAGCAAGCCGCAAATGTCGAATATCCAATCGTAAAACCGATAACTTATTTTCCGCAACTTCATAGCCGCGCGTTCAAGCCTGCGCTTGAACATCGCATAGGTCACAACGCCTGCAGCCATGACCAGCGCAAACAGGAGCATCAACACCGGAACACGCACGAAAATGAAAACGGCAGTCATCACCAAAAAAATAGCGAAGGAAGCCAACTGCTGCCAAAAACCCTGCAGCGCACCGCAAATGGCGGAAGTGTCATTACAAAGCCGCCCGACCCATGTTCCCTTGTGACTTGCAAGCATCTGGTCAAGCGGCAATTCCAACAACTTTGAAAACGCCTGTTCTCGCAGACGATTCTCCGCCAGCGCGATCGATACGGAAACACATCGCAACCGCGCATACTCCAAGCCAATGCCGATAATTTCACAAAGACCGAACAAGCCCAGATACAAGGTCTCGCGACCATCCCCAGATTCCAACGCATTCACAAACCATCCCAAAGCCATCGGAGCGCAAACTCCAGCTGCCGAAAGCAAGAGCAGCAGCAGCAAGACGCACACTTTGTAATCCAGCGCCCTCCACACTCGCCAGGACACGCTCATAGCGACCTCCCCTTCAGATACAGTCGGAAAGCCCTTGCAAAGCATTCTCTTTGACCGTCGGAAATCCCGTTGCGGAGCATTCGATATGCCGCCGTCAAGCGCGAATCGCCGACCTTGGCGGAAAGCGTCGGAAAATCCGTCCCCCACAAAACACGATCTCGGGCGTCCGCTTCACAAAGAGCCGATATATCCTTGTCAATCATGCATGAGGTGTCAGCAAAGACATTGTGCGCTTCCTGGAGACAAATCATGGTCTCATCAATAGGGCTCGCATGCGCAAAGTTAAAATTGATTGCCCCATGGCGTTGCGCATGCGAAAGCCAATTGATTGGACGCGAGTTTTCAAGTCCGCACGTATGGACCATCACGGGCAGACGCAAGGCCTCGGCTTTTGAAAGCACCGACTCCAACTCCTCGGGATACGAGTTTAGCCAATCCGTTTCCAGCCCATGCAACTTGACACCCTCGTAAAAGTTCCAGTCAAGCGCCGAAAGTGTCGGATCTTCTTTCAAATACGCACCGGTCACCCACAGAAACGGATGCGCTCCAACGCCAAACAGCTTCTTCACCTCGCGCATTTCCCGATGCACGTCAGCAAACACGATCCCATGCGTCTGCATGCTCGTCGAAGAATAAACGAACTCTTCGACTCCACATTTCTTCATCACCGTGCAAATTCGGCGCGGTGAATAGTAAAACGGAGCATCGAAGCCCTCGCGGTCGAAATAACCGACATGGACATGTACATCACAAAGACTCACCGTTTGCCAGCTTTCTGAACCGCTCCTCAACGATTTCATGATTCAATTTCGCAACCTTACAGAAATGTTCGGCGGGCTTGAACATGTCGCCGGTCTCGTTGAAGTTCCGACAAAGGCAGGTTGAACAGTAATCGCGGTCTTCGCAAGTCGAACAGCCCTCGAAATCCGCATTGGTAATGGCGCGGATGCGCTTGGTCTCAGGCGAGTCATGCCATACCTCGCGCAAGCCCTGCCGATAGCAGTTCCCCAACGCCACACCGCCAAACCCAGGACACGGATAGTACTCGCCATTCGCATTGAGGCACATCGAGGTAACGCATGCTCCGCAGGCCTTGCGCTTTTTCCATTCCTCGGCAGACATCAAATGCTCTTTCTTGCCGGGATTAAAGTATTCGCTGTTCACCGGCACCGACCGATAGATAATGTCCTCAAGAATCTGCCGTGACTGATCAAGGTTGAGCCGATTGCACAAGTTCGAGCAGTCGCCGTCGCTTTTGCCCATGATGATGAAGTCGGTCTGCGCACCCATCTTCAAACTTTGCGCGAACTTAAGAACATCCAGATAGTCCTTGTAATTGATTTGCAGACACGGACACGAAATGCGGAGCGGAATGTTCGCGGCGCGAAGGCGCAAGATCGCGTTCGTCGTCTCCAGCCACGAACCCTTTCGCCGCGTCACCTCGTCATGAATCTTCGGGCTCATCGAATAAAGCGACACCTGCGCAGTTCCGTCCGCCTCTACAAGCGCGGCGATAATTTTATCCGTACACACCGTCAGATTGCTCAATAGCGACACCGTACAGTCGCGCTCACGCACTGCTCGAATGATTTTTACGACATCCTTGTGCAGCATGCACTCGCCGCCGGAAAGCGAAATGTGAAGTCCGCCCATCGCCCGGAACTCGTCAAGAATCTCGCAGATCTTGTCGTACGGAAGAAAGAGCGGATTATATTCGGGCACGTAGCAGTGACGGCAGCGTTCCGTACAGGCCTGAGTGATATCGAGCTGGAGAGAAAATAGTGTTGGATTCTTTGCGAAGTAATCCGAAAGCAACGTCGCGGGCAACTTCTTTCGCGCATCAGCCGTCAGCGGCTTGACATCATCTACCGTCTTCGGATTCTCGCAATCATAGGTGAAGAACGGTTCTGCCGCATCCATTTCTTCTACCGTCTCTCCAGCCAGCACGACTTTCGCCGCCAGCAGCGGCGCAAGAAATTCGTCAAAGTCTTGCGCCACCACCTCTTTCGGCGCATCGACATAGTCGGCGACGATTTCATCAACGATCTGGCTTTTCTCTTTGGGTTCGCGCATAATATGCGCAAGAAAAGGCGCGGCGTCCTTGAACACCTCGTCAAACGCCGTCACCTTCCCGAAGAGATAGGTGAATTCGCCATACTGACGTATAAACGTCTGCCGCGCCAATCTGAGTTTCATGCCATTAGTCCTTTTCGTACACCTTCCGCTTGATCTGCGCAAGGACGCACTTGTGTTTGGGAGCGGTGAAATAACTGCCGGTTTCCACGCGATTCACCGCCGGGCAAACCTTGCAGAAACTTCTGTTTGCGCAATCATTGCAAGCGCCGAAGTCTTTGTTTTTGAGTCCTCTCAAATACTTCATGTGATCATCATTCCACACAGCTTGCATTGTTGTCGTTCGTGCATCGGACAGCACTTGATCATTCATCCCCGAGCACGGATAATACCAACCCTTGGCATTGACAAACAACCGCTCACCGATGATGCACACACGATCTTCTGCCCCAATTTTCGCATTCGGAACGCAATTCCAAAAATCCTTGTCCGAGCAGAAAACCTCGTTCATTTCTTCTGGCGTACAGGCATAAGCCAAATTAGAGCAATCACCATCGCATTTCGGGACGATGTCGCTCTCGGGTATCAAATGGACATGGCGTTCGTTGGCGAATTGCCGCAAGGCAGGATACGCCTTTCGATTCGCCTTCAGGAGCGGCGCCGCCAAACGAACATGCACCCCGGCCGATTGGCAGGCGTCTATCGCCTGCATCGTCTTCTTCCAGCTACCAGGAACCTGCGTTATGGCATCATGCTCCTTTTCGTCCATACTGTAGAGAGAAACATTGACATACTGCGGATCGGTTTCCCGCAAGACGGAAACCGTATTTTCATCACACAAAGTCAAATTTGAAAGAACCAGAAAATTCAAGTCCAATTCACGGCATAGGCGGCAGATCTTTGGAAAATCTGGATGCAACATGCACTCCCCGCCCGAAAGCTGAACGGTCAGCCCCTGCAGTTCTCGAAATTCGCGCAAGACCTTTTGGACAATCTCATACGGAATAAAATCGCGCTGACCATGCGGAACATAACAATGTACGCAGCGTTCGGAGCAAGCGTTCGTTAAGTCAAGATGAAGCTCTGAAGGCAAATTATGCTTACGGTAAAATTGCGCAATAGGAGACCCAGCATCCCCTTTCAGCGCCAAGGGCAGGTCGTCACCCGCTAAATCACTTCGACCAGCGTCTTGGGGAAAATCCACTGACACAATACCTTGAATCTCAACCAAACCACAGGAACGAAGGTTGGAATAAAATGCAATCAGGTCATTCTGTACTGTTTCCAGAGCTATTCCATGCTTTGCGGCAATTTCCTGCGCACATGAAGCGAAGTCACGGCCAGACTCCAAAGGCGATAAAAAATCGGCGATGGCCTGCACCTCCAGAAAACCGCCATTTCGAGGATTGTAAAAAACACAATCCTCGAAATGGTGGCGCACAAAGCATTGCGCGACAACCGTCATACCTTGCTGGCAATGCCGTCTGGAGAAATGGCAATCTTCTTTTCGGCAACGAGTTCGGCAAGGCAATCTTTCGCATCTGCGTCGAAGATGTCTAGCAGATTCTCGGTCAGTTCAGAAACTTTCGCTGATGATTTTTCAAGCCGCGCCAAAACGCTTTGCTTAAATTCTTCTTTGGTCATTTTTAACTTCCAATCTGGCGGCAGCCCCGTATGTACAAGACTGCCGCCTTATGATTTTACCGAACGCCAACAACCTGACAGTTGTAATTCACGCTGCCGCAGCAGTAGCCGCTGCTGTCTTTCAGTCCACATCCAGCCACGAAGGACTGCTTGGCTTCGCTCTTGGCGATGATCTGAGGTTTCTTGTAGGCCATTTTTGGCTTCCTTTCTTTTTTGTTTTGTGTACACATCATCCCAACACCCGCCGGAATGAAAATTCCTTATCGCCTTACGACTTTAATACCTCTGCGATTAACTTTGTCACAGACCTAGAGCTTCCTTGATCTGTTTCTCCTTTACGGCATTGATAAGCTCGTTTTGTTCTGCTTCACTCATGTTTTCAATACGATTAAACATTTTCATGGTGTCGTAAACTTCTTTCTTATACTGTTCGATCGATTCTGATTTCAGGTCAATGGTTTCGATGGCATTTCCCTTTACCGTGAAAACAAGTATTGCATCTTTCTCACTGTCGACGACAACCAACCGACCGCCCTCCTCTGTGAACACTTTTACCTTTCCATCCATGCCTGCATCTTTCACAAAGTTAGCGACCCACACTTTTAAATCAGTTTGTGGACGATGTAAGCTATCAATGTATTCCTTTGAAAAAGAAAAGCGTGTTACCATGTTAAATTGGCCCTTCCAGCCGACACCCTTGTAATCATTATACCGCTCCCATAGCTCGGCTTGCCATCTTTCCATACCTATGAAAAACCCCCCAACAGAAACACCCTTCTTCTCTTCACATTCTTTTGCAATCTTCTCAATCAACGGTTTGACTTTTGCCTTGATTTCAGCGTAAAGATTTTCATCCCCAAGTTTTAAAGCAGCTTGCAAAAGTCGAGCAGGAATATATGACACCACATTTTCGTCGCTTAAATCAAACACTCCCATCAACTTAACAACTTCATTTGCATTTAGTTTACAAGATTCTAATAGCCGACAAGCAAGGTAAATTCTTGCATTCATGTCACATTGATTATCTTCTATTATAGTCCATTCACTGCCTTTGAATTGCCGTGCCATTATTGCACCCGTCGTGTTTTCCAGACCGCCGTATGGCGTTTTCCTTCTCTCGTGTTCATCTGCAATATTAGCCCATTTCCCATCATATATTTCGCGAATCAAACTTCTGTCAGTATATCTTAACGCTAAAATCAAATACGCATCACCTGCACGCTCGTCCAAAAACTCCAAAAAATTCTTTCCCCAACCAAACTTGTCATCTTCAATGTTTTTGCAGCAAGCTTCAATCATTTCACAGGTGTTTAGCTTCTGTATTATTGCTTTTGAAACACGGGAAGAAGTTCCCAATCTGCTCGCTATATCACGCAACTTCCGATACTCCTTGTTCTTGAATAATTTATCGACCGCTCCAAGTTGGATATCCAATGGATATTCGATGTCGTGGGTTTTCCCGTATAATGGATTATCGTTCGGATTCGACAATGGCAACTTAAGCAAGACATTCTGCAAGTCGTTGTCACTTAGTTGCTCCAATGCAGCTTTGCGTTCTTGTTCGTTCTCAGACATTAGCTTCGTCTGCAAGCATCCCACCAGCAGCGAACAACCGAACGTGACAACCACGCCCATCAATTTTATGTTCATCCTTTTCCTTTCTTTTGGCCACACGATGAGCAACTCATAGTAACGGTGGCGCATTATCTATGAATCCGCCCAGCAACCATCGGAGAAAAGAAAACGGCCTCTCTCCGATTTCCAGAGAGGCCCTGAGAAAGCCCTTGGTGAAATACGAAGAGAGGCACGCAGGCGTGTGCGCTGACCCCTGCATCAGTATCGTCACCAATGAAATTTCTCAGGTTTCTCTGGACGATTGCTTTGCAGCGTTTATGTCTTGTCCTAACGGAAATGATTCGCATCATTCCCTTCAGAACGCCGACAATTATACCAAATCCCCGCGCCTGCTGGCAATCGGCATTTCGGCCTCGCTCCTTGGTGGGTGCAGCGAAAGATTTATGCAGGCATCCCCAATTTTCCACTTGCTTTTCGAATGCACATATACTATAATATATGCTATGAAAAACAAAATGTCGAAAAAGGCACGTTCGCGGGCCGAGATCCTTGCCGAGATCGCCGC
>JAZUHK010000079.1:0-2167 GCA_045641645.1 Kiritimatiellia bacterium | reverse complement strand
CTCCTCGTCATCATCGCGCTCGTCCTGCTCGACCTCATGCCATTCCGCCTTCCGACCATCGGATTCAAGGCGAAGGAATCCGGTGAGGGCAAGGGTGTCCTCGGAGCATTTGCAATGGGCATCGCATTCGCCCTTGCGATGTGTCCGACATCGGCCGCACTCTATTTCGGAGGGCTAATCCCGCTGGCCGTCCGGCACAACGCGCCCATCGTGCTGCCCATCGCCTTCAGCATCGCAACTGCCGCGCCTGTCCTTGCCGCATCAGTTCTGCTCATCCTGTCGGCGAACGGCCTCTCCCGATTCTTCGAGAATCTCAAACGAGCAGAGCGAATAATCCGAATCGCGACCGGCTACGCCTTTCTGGCATACGGCATATGGCTCATTGTCGCCACGACAAGATAGTCTCAGCCATTTCGACGTATTTCAGAACTCGACGCGCATGGCCTTGTCGGGCCACTTGAAGCCGAAGTCAGACCGTTTGATCTTGCACTGGGGTTCGCCGTCCTTCCAGAAGACCAGCCCCTCGATGTTGTGCGTCCGCAGATACTCGCGCAAGCCCTCGAACGTTCTCGGCGCGTCCTTGACGATGCGCTTGCCGTGCTTTTCGAGGCAGACGGCAGCAACAGCTGCCATCACCGCATTTTTCGACATTTTAGAGTTGCTATTACCGCCGCCTTACGGCGCTTATAGTTGTCATATTCTGCTGCGTAAGACTTCAGACGGTTCAGAACACCACTGCCAGCGAAACGCCGGTAACGAAATTCCAACTATCGTTCCATGCACCCGTCGCCTCATAGTGCCGTGAGGCCTCACGGGTGCTGGAATCGAAGAGATAATCGACATACGCCACATACGCGCCAAGTGACACACCATCTGTTATCGTCCAGATGAATTCCCCCTTGATGCAGGTGTCCATCAGCCCCGCGTGTTCCAGCTCGCCAAACTCCCCGTCTTCGTCGATCCTGTGGATGTCCGGCAGATAGGCGGAGATGCGCTTCTTGTCACCCCAGCCCTGCGCTGCCGACAGGCGAAAGTCAAGCACATCGTCGCCCCCTTCTTCGCTCGGGTCTATCAGGGTGAACGTATGCCCGAGTTCAAGATTGAGGTACGTGCCGTGATCACGTTCAAGATCAAGTTCGTAAGCGAAGACCGGCTCGATCCAAAGATCCGGCAGTCCGATTGCGAAACTAAAGAACTGCGTATCATCGTCCACAACCTTCGGATGGGACTCGTACATATACCCAAGCTCGAACTCAACCGTCGTCGGCAGCCATTCGGCATCTTGCGATCCAAAGGAATGAGAAATTGCCACGCCCGGATCTATTTCCTGATACCGCCAGGCGCGGTCTCCGTACCCCGCGTCCTTCCCGTAGTGCGAGATGTCAAAGATCGACTCGACGCCAAACGTAACGCAGTCAAAAAAGGTCAATGCCGCCGACGGCGTCAGGATCGGATCGTTGTTGTCCACGAGTCCGTAACTCAAGAACTTCGAGTCAAAGGCGAGCGACACCTCCGCTGAAACAATCGGCGTTTCTTCAAAGGCGACGCCCTCGCCCATTGCCCAATTCCACCCGGCGGCGGCCTCGGCATTCACTGTCTCATTCGTATCGGCCAGAACACTGCCGCAAAGCGCGACTGCACAGGCCATTGTCATCATGTGCTTTGAGTTCATTGTTGTTCCGTCCAATCAGGGCCAACGACGAAAGTTTACCATATCTAACTTTTGCCGTCAATCACGACTCGGTCAATGCTGCAACAGGAACGGCGCGACACAAGGCGGCTGGTCATCCTCAGCCCGACCACACACCGCATGGTCTCACTCACCATCCGTACCGCTTGCGGTGGAGGCGCAGCTTGGCGAGGAAATCGTCCTTCACCGGCTTCGGCTGGAACACGGCCTTCTTCTTCGGCTGCGGTGCCGCCGCCTTGCGCCGCAGATCCTCTGCGCTCTCGATGTGCAACGGAAACGAGCAATCGTCACCAACCTTCGCTTTCAGCAACTCGTGGAAATCGTCGAGCGGATAGAGGACCCCGCAGTTGTTGTGGTAGACATTCCGCTTCACGAACGGAATCTTGCGACGCTCCTTCACTCCGAAGCCGAAGCGAAACACGCGCTCGTGAAGCTTGCAGACGTCGGGGTTGTCGAACCGCTCGTCCTCATCCGGCA
>JAZUHK010000078.1:0-23477 GCA_045641645.1 Kiritimatiellia bacterium | reverse complement strand
TACGAGAAGAATTGCTTTGGTGTGATCCGTCAGTTGCACTATTCAAAGATTGATACGAACGATGCGATTGATTTCGTGGTGTTTGTCAACGGACTGCCGCTTGCGACGTTTGAGCTCAAGAACCACTATACGCGGCAGACGGTCGAGAATGCGATCAGGCAGTATCAGACGGACCGTAATCCGAAGGAAGTGCTGCTGAAGCCGAAGCGTTGCGCCGTGCATTTTGCCGTGGACGACACCGATGTCTACATGTGCACGGAACTGAAGGGGGCTGAGTCGTGGTTCTTGCCGTTCAATCGAGGCGTAAACGGCGGCGCGGGCAATCCCGTCATCCCGGGAAAGACGATGACGAGCTACCTTTGGGAAGAGGTCTTCACGAAGTCGTCACTTTCGAACATCATCGAGAACTTCGCCCAGGTGATTGTCGCCGAGGAGAAGAAGACCCATAAGCTCAAGGAGAAGGTCATCTGGCCGCGTTATCACCAGCTGGACGCCGTGCGATGCATTCTTGAGGCGACGGTGCGTTCTCCGGTCGGGCGCAAGTTCCTAATCCAACACTCCGCCGGATCGGGTAAGTCGAACACGATCACGTGGCTCTCGTATCAGCTTGTCCTTTTGCAGAAGGCGGACACGACGGCCAAGTTCGACTCCATCATCGTCGTCACGGACCGCATTAATCTCGACAAGCAGATTCGTGACAACATCAACGCCTTTGCGAAGCTTAAGAATCTTGTCGGCTGGGCCGATCACTCGGACACGCTGCGTGAGCTTCTGAAGGGCGGCAAAAAGATCATTGTTTCGACGATTCACAAGTTCTCATTCATCCTCGATGAAATCGGATCGTCGCTCAAGAACAAGAGCTTCGCCATAGTGATTGACGAGGCGCATTCGAGCCAAAACGGTGAAATGGCCTCCAGCCTGGCGGCAAGCGTTTCGGGCAATGCGGGGGAGAAGGTCGAGGTTGAAGGTGGAGGTGGAGAGGAGGACGTTGAGGACCGCATTTTGCGTATCATCAAGGGCCGTAAACTCGCGAAGAACGCGAACTACTATGCCTTTACGGCGACGCCGAAGAACAAGACGCTGGAGATGTTCGGCGAGGAGTATGCGACGGCAGAAGGCGTCACATATGCGCCGTTCCACGAATATACGATGAAACAGGCGATCGAGGAGAAGTTCATCCTCGATGTTATCCGCAACTACACGCCCTACCAGTCGTATTATGAGGTCGTAAAGAAGGTCGAGGACGATCCGCAATTTGACAAGGACAAAGCCCCGAAGCGCATCCGTGCCTACGTGGAGCGCCAGCCGGAGACGATTGAAGCGAAGAGCCGCATCATCGTCGACCACTTCTGCACGAAGGTGTTCAAGAAGATCGGCGGCAAGGCGCGGGCAATGGTCGTTACCTCGTCCATCGAACGGGCGATTGACTTCTATAAGCAGATCTCCAAGTTGTTGGAGGAGCAGGGCGGGAAGTTTAAGGCAATCGTTGCCTTTACGGACAAGGAGATTAATGGCCATGTCGTGACCGAGTCGTCTTTGAACGGATTTCCGTCTTCGGCGATCGAGGACAAGATCGAGGAGGAGCCGTACCGGCTTTTGGTTGTTGCGGATAAGTTCCAGACCGGTTATGATCAGCCGCTCCTCCACACCATGTACGTCGACAAGGTGCTCACCGATCTCAAGGCCGTCCAGACCCTGTCGCGGCTAAATCGTGCGCATCCCAAGAAGTTCGATACGTTCGTCTTGGACTTCGCGAACGATCCGGAAGACATCCGTGCGGCGTTTCAGCGGTATTACAAGACGACGGTTCTTGAGGGCGAGAGCGACGTCAACAAGTTGAACGATCTTACCGAGACAATCGAGCGCAAGCCGTTCTATACTGAGGAGGACAAGCTTCAGGTCGTCGATCTGCGGCTTTCCGGCAAGGACGAGGACCGTCCGAAGATCGATGCGATCCTCGATGCTGTCGTTGTCCGATTCAAGGAGGAACTCAACGAGGAGGAGCAGGTCCGCGCCAAGAGCGCGATGAAGAACTTCTGCCGCATTTATCCGTTCTTCGCGGCCATCATGCCGTTCGAGAGTCCGGATTGGGAACGGCAGTATCTCTTCTATTCGCTTCTGGTGAAAAAGCTGCCGAAGTTGAAGCGCGAGGACTTCACCGCCGGGCTTTTGGAGACGATCGACTTTGACAAGTACCGCATCCAGAGACTGGAAGAGCGTGATATTACGTTGGAGAATGTCAACGCGACAGTCTCCCCGATTCCGGTTGGTTCCGGGGTCGGGATTCCCGAGGTCGAGTTGGATTCGCTTTCGCACATTGTCGAGGACTTCAATGCAACCTTTGGCGGCATCGATTGGAAGGACGAGGACGAGGTGCGTCGACAGATTCAGGAACTGCCAAAGCGAATGGCTCAGGACGACAATTTCGTCAATGCGGTCAAAAACGGTGACAGTCAGGTGGCGCAGATCCAGTTCAACGACGTCATTCAGAACATTGTCGCGACGATGGGCGAAGAGAAGTTGGAGTTTATGCAACAGTATTTCGCCAATGCCGAGTTCAGGAATTTCGTCAACGAGCGGGTCTTCCGTGCCTGCCTGAAGGACATAGGCGAGAACGTCGTCCGCAAGGCACCGACGATGGGCTGGGTTCCGCAGCAGGACGATGAAGAAACGGACGGCGGTTATCTGGCCGCGGCGGAATCGGAAGAGGCCGAGCACGATGGGAAATGACTTCAAAAAGCGGGCTGTCGAGTCCAAGCCGCGTGAACGGATTGAAGAAGTCGGGAGCGCCTCGGTCGCGAGCGCAGCTGAGCTTCTCGCCGTCATCATTAAGACTGGAACTGCCGGTTGTGATGTGATGGAGCTTTCGCGTCGTCTCATTGATGCCTTTGGCGGCGCCGATGCCCTCGTCAAGACGGACCTTAACACCTTGCGTAGCGGGATTAAGTCGTACAATGACGAGCATCCGAATCGGATGATCGTCGGGCTTGGACGCGTTAAGACGCTTCAGCTCGCGGCTGCGTTTGAGTTGGCGCGGCGAGGTTATGCCGCTCGTGTCGTGCCTGCGAAGACGATTGGCTCGTCGGCAGATGCTGCCGCGATCTTCCGTGCGGCGCTTGGGGAGAATGCGGAGAAGGAGACATTCTGGGCTTTACCGCTCGATCCGAAGCGTCGTCCGCTTTCAGAGCCCCAGACGATTGCCATTGGCACGCTCAACGGGGTCAATGTCCATCCTCGGGATGTCTTCTCGATCGCCGTCCGTTGGAACGCCCATTCGATCGTCGTAGCCCACAACCATCCGTCCGGCAGCTCCTTGCCCTCAAAGCGTGACGTTGATCTCACCTGGGGCCTTTACGGAGCCGGTAAGATGATGGGCATCCCGCTCGTCGATCATATCATCATTACCAATAAATCACACTACAGCTTTGCCGACAACGGGCGACTAAGATCAGGCCAGATGGAATGATGTGAAGAAGAGGGTTGTCGCGATAATGATGGTGGCGTCGATGGCGTTTGCCGATGATGCTAAGTATAAGGATGCTAAAGCGGCAGAGGCGGCGCTGTTGCCGGCTACGCCACATGCGCTGACACGGGACAAATGAAAAGAGATGATGGAATGCGGAAACTAATTGTTGCGGCGGGGCTTCTCACGGCGGGGCTGATTGTTGGATGTAGATATAAGCCAAATCCAGACGTGTGGCATTACATGTCTAATGAGCCGAATCCGTCCGTAGTGGTTTCCCGTCCTGGTTGGAATGAGTCAAAGAAGATTGGCAATGACTGGTATTATCCTGTTCGTGTTGGAAAATGGGATGGGCGAAGGTATAGGCAGGCAGAAGAGTATTGGTGCAAGATGACCGATTGGGGATCGTGTGGGAACTACAAGGTTGAGACTGCTGATGGCACCTTCGAACTGAGTGATTACGGCTTTGGAAACAGTAACGACCCAGAGGCCATTTATACAAGTATAACGATAAAAAGAGACGGCAAAGAAGTCTTGATTCCGCTTGAATGGAACTTCGATCTGTCGTCAGGAGAGGAAAAGTGAGATGAAGAGGTCAATTTACATGGCTGTGCTTGTGTGCATCTGCGGCTGTCAGTATGCGCATGTTAATCATCAGGAGAATGAGGGCGTTCATCCGGTAACGGACATTTTCGACTTTCGCAAGGAAATGCGCTTGGCATACATTGAGATGTGCAAACAGGAGGCGCAAAGGGATCATGGGGATTATGAGGGATGGGCATGGGATTGCTCGCGTGAATATAGAGGGGAATACAAGATTGTCTATGTTGATGCAAAGTATCTGAGCTTTTATGTAGAGGCATATGTATGTGCCGGATTCAATGCGCATGGCGGAACTTCGATTACCGTCGGGACGATTGATCGCAAGACGGGTCAGGTGTTAAAGGCTGCAGATTTGATTCCAGAAAGGAGAATGGCTGAGGTTCGGGCGGCGTTAGTCGATGGTGTCGCAAAGAAGCTCGGCGGCAAGCAAAATCTGCTGGGCGAGCCGAAGATCATTGACAATTGCTATCTTGGCGAGGATGGCATTCATTTCGTTTATGATGAGTATGAGGTTGCCCCGTATGCGGAAGGGCCGGTGGATGCCGTCGTTCAAGTGCCGACTGACATTTCCAAGCCCGTGCATGTTGCGCAAGTGACGACACGGCCAATCTATTGAGGGGGCCTGCGATACGTCTGCCGGTGGTTGTGGCGAGTGCCATTGGCGGTGCATCGGTGGTTGTTTTCGTTTTATCCCGGCGAATGATATAACCCGACCTTGCCAGTTCGCTGACTGACTAATCTTCAAAATGTTGCGCCCCCCCCCCCCCCCCAGTCAAGGCACCGGTTGCGATCGCCGCAATGAGGTTTATGATATAATACAACTTTCACTTTAAAGGTCGGTGGTGTCGGCTGATTGGAGGTAAAATGAATAGATTGGCGGTAGTAGTATTATTGGCAATGACGGCGGCGGCGGGGCTGGCGGCGAATCGCGGGGCGGTGTTCACGCTTGACAACGTCTTCACCGATCATATGGTGTTGCAGCGCGATAAGCCGCTTCGGTTCTCGGGCTGTGCGCAGTACGGTACCGAGGTTGAGGTGGATTTCGACGGGGAGAAGGCGATTGCGACGGCGGATCGTGACGGACGCTGGGCGGTAGAACTGAAGGCGCGGAAAGCTGGCGGACCATATCGGGTCACGGCGCGTCCGTTAGGGGGATTTTGGATTCCCGATTCCGCCGTCACCATTCGCGACGTGATGGTGGGCGAGGTGTGGTATTGCTCGGGGCAGAGCAATATGGAATATCCGATGTGGGGCGAAGCCGAGTTCTTCCGCTTCCCGAAGGGCGATGAGATCGCCGCGACGTTCAAGGACAAGGGACTGCGGCTATTATTCATACCCCATATGGTCTCGGCCGACGGACCGATGCAGGAGATTCCCGGACGGGGCGGCTGGCAGGTGGCGGATTCCGCCGCGGCGATCGAGCAGGCGAGCGCGATCGGCTTTTGGTTTGGCGAGCGGCTCCGGAAGGCGCTGGCGGAAGAGGTGCCGGTCGGCATCATCACGTGCGCCTGGGGCGGCACGCGCATCCAGGGGTGGATTCCGCGCTCCGAGTGGGCGGCGGCGAAGGACGTGGAGACGTTGGAGAAGATCGATCAGAATTCCTTGCCGAACGTGAAACTCGACGAGCAGAGCCGCAAGGCGTCGGAGCGGGAGATCCGCGAGCGGATGCTTAAGCGGCTCCGGGAGTGGGTGGCGAAGTTCGAGGCATCGTCGCCGATAGTGACGGGCGAGGCGTTGAAGAGCTGGGGGGCGGTTGAGATCGACGAGTCCAAGTGGCACCGCACGACGAAGTCGCGGCTACTGGAAGAGCCGGGGGTGGTGTGGTATCGCTACGCGGTGGAGATCCCCGCTGAGTGCGAGGGGCACGCCGCCACTTGCGAGATCGGCTTCGTCAACGACTGCGACGAGACGTGGTTTGACGGTGAGAAGATTGGGGAGACCGGGGTGGAAGTGCCGTATTACTGGGAGGCGCACCGGTCTTATCCGATCCAGCGGCTCAAGGCCGGCAAGACGGTGGTTGCGATTCGCGCCAAGTCACACTATCTGACAGGGCAGGTCGCCCAGGATCTCGCCATCGTCGATGCGGTCAGCGGCAAGCGGATTGAGTTCGGCAAGGGCGAATTCTTAGAGCGGTTAGAGTTCCGTCCTGATCTGATCACCAACGGGCAGCGTCCGTCGGTGCCGTGGGGGATGGCCATCGACGATGCGCGGCTCAACGCCAATTCGCCGGCGGTGCTCTTCAATGCGATGACCGCGCCGCTGACGGCGATGAATATCCGCGGCGCCATTTGGTATCAGGGGTGCTCCAACGCGGGGGAGGCCGAGGAGTATGACCACTGGCAGCGGATGCTCATTGCGGCCTTGCGGCGCGCGTGGCGCGACGAGAAGCTGCCGTTCATCATCACGCAGTTGTCGGCGTTCCAGGAGCATCGTCCGAAAGACCGGCTGGCGGATGATTTCTGGCGGCAGTTCGCGACGCCGGTGGAGGCCGAGTTCTGGTCGGACTTCCGGCTGATGCAGGATCGCGTCGCCCAGACGACGCCGTACACGGGCATCGCCTGCACGATCGATGTGGGGGATCATTCGGACATTCACCCCACCAACAAAGTGGCGGTCGCGGAGCGGCTCTTGCAGGAAGCGCGGCGCATCGCTTACGGGGAGGCGAAGTCCGTCGCCTCGCCGCGCGCGACGGTGGCGCGACGCTCGGACCAGGGGGCGGTGAAGATCGCGTTTCGCGATGTTGGCAAAGGGCTGACGCTCGGTGGCGGCGAGACGAAGTTCGGCGAGCATCTTTTCCAGTTGGCGGGCGAGGACGGCATCTTCGTCTGGGCGGAGGGCGAGCTGAACGCCGACGGCACGGTGAAGGTGTGGTCGGCGGAGGTGGCGCATCCCGTGAAGGTGCGCTACGCCTGCTCGGGTTATCCGCCGGGAGTTACCTTCCGCCGGGAGGATGACGGCTTTCCGGTCTTTCCCTTCGAGCTTGAGGTGACGATTCCGGATGGAGGGCGCTGAGATGCGAAAGGTTTGCGCTTTCGCGGTGGTCGCGCTGATCGCGGGAGGACTTTCCGCCAGCGGTGCAGTGACGGCGGAGGTGAAGGAATTCGGCGGCGCGCCAGTGCTTTGGATTGATGGCAAGCCAACGACGGGGCTCATGCACTGGAATCATGCGATGACCGCCGAGGATGTTGCGCTTTTCTGCGAGGCCGGCGTGCATCTCTTTTCAGTGACGGGTATTCCCATGATGCGCGGTGCGGATGGCGCAGCGCCGTCGTATGCCGACGGATTCGACACTATCCCCGAGCTTACGGACGAGAAGATAGATGAGTTGTTTTCGCTCTTCGCGCGCCATGACCCCGAGGCGAAAGTGCTCATTCGCGTGGAACTCAAGACGCCGGAGTTTTGGCGTCAGGCGCATCCGGGCGAGCTCGTGAAGGTCTATGACGTCGAGCGGGGCGAGTATGTGCGGCGCGCGTGGGCGAGTCCGGCCTCGGAGGAGTATCTGGAACTCGCCGAGAAATCGATTGCCGATACGATCCGCCGCATCGAGCGGAAGTGGGGGGATATCGTCTTCGGCTATCACTTAGGGCTCGGCAACAGCTCTGAGAATGTCTATGACTGGGGGACGGTGATCGGCGAGTATTCGGAGGCGATGGCGAAAAAATGGGCGGCGCGGCATCCCGGGGCGGCGATGCCCGATCCCGAGACCTATGTGGCGCGGCGGCCAAGGGATACGCGGCGGCTATTAGATCCGCAGCGGGACGCATCGGCGGTTGATTTCATGCGGCTTAATTCGGAGGTGATGGCAAATGGGCTGGTGCGGCTTGCGCGGCACGCGAAGGCGACCCTGAGCGCGCTGGGTCGCCAGAAGGTGATTGGCGTATTCTACGGCTACACCTCGCTTCCGGCCAATGCGGGTGACCTCTTCGCGATGGGGCATTTCGCGGCGGATATCGTCTATGGTTCGCCGGATATCGATTTCATCGCCGGACCCATCGACTATTCCGCGCGGCAGGCGGATGGGGCGTCCTTCGCCCAGTGTCTGCCGGGGTCGATCGTGCTTCATGGCAAGCTCTATTATGCCGAAGACGATACGCGCCTTCACCGGGCGCAGGACGAGGGGCTTTGCGTTTCGGGGGATGCGGCTACCTCGCGCCGGATTCAGCTTAGGAACTTCCGCGATGCTTGGCGCCAAGGCGGGAGCATGTGGTGGATGGATCATCACGGCTCGGGTTGGTATCGGGAGGATTCGTTCCGCGACACCTTCGGCAGGTGTCAGCGCGAGGCGCTTTCGACGCTCGCGTCGCGCACCAACCGCGCGGCGCTGGCGGTCTTCGTCTCGGAGAGATCGTTCGCCTACGAACGGTTGGCGCCGCTCCCGGCGGCGAACGAAATGATTCAGGCGGAACTGCCTGAAATCGCCGCGCTGGGTGACTACGATATCTATCGACTCGAAGATCTGCCGCGGCTCGAAGAGACGGGGGCGCTGGCGGGAGTGAAGCGCGCGATCGTCCTCAATGCCCACGCGGTCGAGGCGGAGGAGCGCGAGAATATCCGAAGAGTTCTCTATCGCGAAGGGAGGACGGTGCTTTTCCTCGGCTGGCCGGGGTACATCAAGGGTAATACGGCAGCGGTGGAGAACATCACGGAGCTGACCGGCATTAAGGTTGCGGAAGTGCCGGTCAACGACTATGCGGGGATTATTCAGGCGCAGGTTGCGGGGAGACGGATTTCCTTCGGGCAGACGCGCCGTAGCGAACCGCAGCTCGTAGGGGCGGATCCCGAGGCGGAGACGCTCGCCACTTTTGTGCAGGGGACGCTGCGGGTGCATCCGAGCGGCCAGAACGGCGCGGCGGTGATGGCGAAGGAATTCGGCGGCTGTCGCGTCGTTCTTGCGCTCGCCACGTGGCTTCCGGCGGAAATGCTGGAAGCGGCAATGACGGCCAGCGATGAAAAACGGGAACATCCGCCAAAATGGGAGGGTTGTGAATGAAATCAATGAGAAGTATGGGTTTGACATTGGCCGCAATGGCGGCATGGACGGCGGGAGCGGTGACGACTCTCGATCTTGCAGGCGAGTGGAAACTATCGGGACAGGGGGAGTTCTTGGAGCCGATCAGCTGCACGGCGGTGGTGCCGGGCGATGTCCATTCGGCGCTGAGGGCGGCGAACCTCCTCAAGGATCCGTTCTGGGCGCGCAACGAGATGTTCGTGCAGTGGGTGGCGAAGCGTCCGTGGACGTTTTCACGCTCGTTCGAGGTCTCGCGCGAACTCTATGCGAACGACCGGATTATCTTGCGCTTAGAGGACTGCGACACCTTCGCGACCGTCAGCATCAACGGTAAGGAGGTCGGCAAGGCGAGCGACCGTTTCGCCCGTTGGGATTTCGAGGTGAAGAAGGCGCTGAAGGTGGGGGCGAACGAAATCACGCTCCGCTTCGAATCGGCGTGGAAGATCGGTGACGAGCGTGCGGCGAAATATTCCGTGCCGCATCCGATGTCCAGTCAGGAGTTCGCGTGGTTCGCGAATGGCGCTTATGTCCGCAAGAACGCCTGTCACCGCGGCTGGGACTGGGGGCTCGCGCAGATGACGACGGGGCCGTGCGGCCCGGTGCGGCTCATCGGCTCAAAGGGCGATCGCATCGACTACGTCTATACGACGCAGGAGTTTAACGACGATCTTTCGCACTGTACCCTCAGGGTCTTCGCTGAGCTGGAGACGGGGGCGGTCGTCACCAACCTGGTCGAGATTGACAATCCCCCGCTTTGGTGGCCGGACGGCGCGGGCGAGCAGCGCTTCTACACCTATTCGGTGCCGGTGAACGGCGAGGTCGTCACGCGGAAGATCGGGCTAAGGAAGCTGGAACTTGATCGGAAGGACGGCGCGGTCGCCTTCAAGATCAACAACCGCGCGATCTTTATGAAGGGCGCGGACTGGATTCCGTGCGCGGCGTTCGATACCGATCAGACGGAGGAGCGCTATCGCGACCTCCTCGCAAGTGCGGCGCAGGCGAACATGAACATGATCCGCGTCTGGGGCGGTGGGCAGTACGAGAAGGACGCTTTCTACGACCTCTGCGACGAGCTCGGGATCCTCATCTGGCACGACCATATGTTCTCCTGCGCGGTCTATCCCGACGATGAGCAGTTCCTTTCCGAGGTGCGTGCCGAGACGGTGCATCAGCTCAAGCGGCTTCGCGACCACGCCTCGATCGCGCTTTGGTGCGGCGACAACGAATGCATCGGCGCGGCCGGCTGGTTTGGTGACCGCGAGGTCCATGTCCGGGAGAACCAGCGCCGCTACGCCGTGCAGGAAGAGGCGGGACGCGAGGCGGATCCGACGCGCGTCTTCTGGCCGTCATCGCCGTGCGCGGGCTATGCTGACTTTGAGCACGACGCTTGGCACGACGACTCGAAGGGCGATATGCATGTCTGGACGGTCTGGCACGAGAACCAGCCGTTCGACAACTACTATAACTTCCGTCCGCGCTTCTGCAGCGAGTTCGGCTTCCAGAGTTTTTCGTCACGCGAGGTTGCCGAGACCTTCTGTCTGCCGCAGTTCCTCTATAGCGGCAATCTCGATTTTGAGTGGCATCAGAAGAATGTGGGCGGCAATGACCGCATCCGCAACACTTTCGCGCGCTACTTCCGCGCGCCGAAGGATATGGACGGCGTCCTCTACCTCTCGCAGGTGCAGCAGGCGCTCGCCATCAAGACCGCGGCGGAATACTGGCGCTCATTGAGGCCGCACTGCATGGGCACCTTGTACTGGCAGCTGGACGACCTCTGGCCGGTCGCGAGCTGGAGCTCGCTCGAATACGGCGGCAAGTGGAAACACCTCCATTATCACGCGAAGCGCTTCTTCGCGCCGCTCGCGGCGGTGGGGCTCCCGGGGGACAGGATCTCGGTTCTCAACGACACCGCGGCGGAGGTGAAGGCGAAGGTTATCGTCGAGACGTGGCGTTTCGACGGCACGGAGCCGGTCGCCTCGGCGACGGTCGAGCGGACGGTCAAGCCGGATTCGGCCGACGGCTTCAATGCGCCGGAACTGAAACTCGCGGAGGAAAAGGGCACCTTCCGCATGCTGCGTCTCGTGACGGACGCGGGCGAATTCGTGAACGACTGGATGCGCCGCCCCTATAAGGACTGCGAGCTTGCGGAGGCGAAGGTGGAGGCGGAGATCGACGGCTTCAAGGTGACGCTTCGGACCGATAAGCCGGCGTTCTTCGTCTGGTTGAACGCGCGGGGCTGCCGCGGCGAATTTTCGGACAACAGCTTCACGCTCCTGCCGGGGCGTCCGAAGACGCTCGTCTTCACGCCGAAGGATCCCGCGCTTACGGCCGAGCGTTTCCGCGCGTCCCTCACGGTGACCCACCTGCGGGAAACCTATTGACGCGTACGAACCCAACGAGCAGATGAGGATGGTGGTCTCGCCGACGTAGGTATCGTATCACTCAGACGCTCTTCGCCTATGTCGCCTTCGGCTCGATCCGGGTATCAGTTGACTGAACCTTCAAACTCCTACTGACCTCGGTGGCGGCGGCGGTATTCGCTGGGGGTGATGCCGCGACAGCGCTTGAAAGCGGAAGAGAAGTGACTCTGGTCGTAGAAGCCGCAGGCGGTCGCGATCGTCGAGAGCTTTTCTTTCGTCCGTTCCAGCCGCTTGCGCGCGGCGTTGATGCGCGTCGTCATCAGATAGTCGCCGGCCGTCATTCCGAAGACGGCGCGGAAGGCGCGGCGGAAGGTGGTGAGCGGATAGCCCGCGATTTCGGCGAGACGCTCGAGCGACAGGTCTTCGGCGAAGTGCCGTTCGATGTATTCCGAGACGATGCGCATCCGGCCGTAGCGTTCGGCGTCAGGGCCGATATCGCGCGAGAGTTGGTAGGCGTGCGCCGTCCCGATCACCTGTCCGTGCGCGTCGCGAAGGGGATAGAGGTCGGAGATCATGAAGTCGCGCGAGCGGTCCGCCGGCCATCCCGTCACCCGCTGGCGGATCGGCGCTTTGGCCTTGAGGGCTTCGCGGTCGAGCGTCATGTAGGTCTGGGCGTAGATCGGCGGAAAGAGATCGGCGGAGGTGAGCCCGATTGCGTCCCATTCGTTCCGGATGTTGCAGACCTCGCAGTTGCGCGGGTTGAGCGCCATGATGCGCCCTTTGGTGTCCTTCATGTTGAAGCAGATGTCGTGCGAGGCGTCGATGATCGACTTGAACGCTTCCGCGTTCGGCCCGAGCGCGGCAAAGAACCGGCGGCGCAAGGCTTTTTTCGTCTTCTGGTTCATGGAGGTCGTCCTTGGTTTTCGAGGTGGACATATTTTACAGTTTTTCATCAGAAATTGGCAAGCCCCGCGCCGGGATGTTTTTTTTTTCGGGTTGACGGCATACTGGCCAAAGTGGTATCATAAACACAATTTTCACAATCGGAAAAGAGAAAGGAAGGAAAGCGCCAATGAGCATGAACGTCGAACGTCGCGGATTTCTCAAGGGTCTTGGGCTTTTCGCCGCGGGCGGAATGGTGGGCGGCTGCAAGATCGCGGGCGAGAACGCGCCGGCGCCGGCCGCGGCGGATCCCTTCGCCGGGCTTGAGCGGCTTAATTATCCGGTGCAGTCCTACGCGGCGAAGACCTCGCGGCAACTGACGGCGGTGGTGATCGGCTACGGCGGGCGCGGCTCCTGTTACTCTTCTTACGCCGAGAACTGCCCGAAGGCGCTCAAGATGGTGGGCGTCTGCGATATCGACGCGAAGAAGGTGCGCCAGTTCCAGGAGCGCTTCAAGGTGCCGAAGGAGAACTGCTACCACTGCGATTTCCGCGATTGTCTCGCGCTCAAGAAGAAGATTGCCGACCTCATGTTCATCTGCCTCCCCGACGACCTCCACTACGAGCCGGCGATGAAGGCGATGGATCTCGGCTACGACCTTATTCTGGAAAAGCCGATGGCGCAGACCGAAGAAGAGTGCCGTAACCTGCTCAAGAAGCAGGAGGAGACGAAGCGCCTCGTGGGCATCGGCCACGTGCTCCGCTACGCGCCGTACTTCCGCGCGCTCAGGAATTCGGTGAACGACGGCCTCATCGGCGACCTCGTCTCGATCCAGCACATGGAGCCCATCTATTACGAGCACATGGCCCACAGCTACGTGCGCGGCAACTGGCACGACTCGAAGAAGACGACGCCGATCATCCTCGCGAAGAGCTGCCACGACCTCGACATCATCAAGTGGATCGTCGGCAAGCCCTGCAAGACCGTTTCCGCAGAAGGGGGACTTAAGTTCTTCACGAAGGAGAACTGCCCGAAGGGCGCTCCGCACCGTTGCATCGAGGGGTGTCCGCACGAGCAGGATTGCCCGTATTCGGCGCTTAAAATCTACAAGGGCTTTACGGATAACGGACCTAACGGTAACAATTGGCCCTCGGGCTGGAACTGGATTTTCAACATCGGAGAGCTCGCCAAGTGGGAGACGCGCGAAGAGTATAACCGCGTGCTCGCCGAGAAGATGCGCACCACCGATTACGGCAAGTGTGTTTTCCAGTGCGACAACGACCAGTGCGACCATTACGTCGCCAATATGATCTTCGAGGGCGGCGTGACCGCGGCGTTCTCGATGGAGGCGTTCACGCCGTGGGGCGGCCGCCGTACGCGCATCATGGGCACGATGGGCTTCATCGAAGGTGACGGCGACACCTTCAAGCTGTGGAACTTCCGCACCGGCAAGGTCAAGTACTGGAATGGCAAGATCATCGAGGACGCGCGCTACGTCAACCACGGCCACGGCGGCGGCGACTTTGCGCTGGTGCGCGACTTCCTTGAGGCGGTGGATACGCGCGACGAGTCGAAGCTTTCGAGCACGGTGCGCGCCTCGGTCGAGAGCCATGTGATGGGCTTCGCCTGCGAAAAGAGCCGTCTCACCCACCAGAAGGTGGACGTGGTGATGTAAGCGCCGCCGGAAGTAAAGCGATTATGGATAAGCCGACGCGCCTTTTCTCGCTTGACGCCCTGCGCGGGCTCGACATGCTGTTTCTCTGCGTCGTCCAGCCGCTGATCATGGCCTTCGCCTGGGCGTGGGACTTCGCTGACGAAACGGCGCACCCGCTGATGGCGCAACTCAATCACCACTGGGGCGTGTTTACGGCTTACGACCTCATCATGCCGCTATTCATCTTCATGTGCGGTGCGGCGGTGCCGTTGGCGCTCCCTCGGCGGTTAGATGCGGAAGGGCGGCCGACCGCGGCGTTCTGGAAGCACGTGGGCGGGCGAGTGGCGCTGTTGTGGTTCCTGGGGTTGGTCGCGCAAGGGCGGCTATTGCAGGGGTGGGCGAACACGATCAGCCCCTTCAACAACACCTTGCAGGCGATCGCCTGCGGCTATGTCATCGCCGCGCTGGTGTTGCTCCTGCGGCGGCGGTGGCTGCAGCTGGCGGCGCCTGTGCTGCTCGCGGCGTTCTACGGGGGAGCGCTGGCGATCTACGGCGACTATTCGCCCGACGGCAATCTCGCGATTCGTTTCGAGGAGTGGTTCGTGCGGCTGATCATGCCGGCGGGCAATCGCGCGTTGGAGCTGGCCGATCCGTATTACACCTGGTGGTTCACGATTCCGATGTTCGGGGTGATGACGCTTTGCGGGATGGAATCGACGAAGGTGCTTATGTCCGCGCGCACGCCGTGGCGCAAGGCGATGGTGCTGGGGAGCTTCGGCGCGGCGCTGTACCTCGGCGGGTTAGCGCTGGTGTGGCTGGGGGTGCCGTCGATCAAGCACATCTACACGGTGAGCTTCACCGCCGAGGCGATGGGGATCAGCGTGTTGCTGCTGGCGGCGCTTTATGTCGTCACCGATATCTGGAAGTTCCGCCGCGGCTGGTGGATGGTCACGCTTTACGGGCAGACGGCGCTGGCGGCCTATGTACTCGGCGAGGTCTTCCGGGCGATTCCCGCGGCGGCTTCGCAGGCGATCTTCGGTGGTTTCGCGCAGCGCCTCGGCAAGCCGTGGGAGCCGATCGTCATCGAGCTTGGGCTTATTGCCGCCCTGACCTTCGCGCTCGCCGTCTGGCGGGCGTACAAAACCCATCCCCAAACCGCTCATGCCTGCTAATCGGTCCCTGATGTCGGTTTTCGCGTGGATGGCGGTGTCCACGGCGGTCTGGTCGGCGGCGGCGCAGACGAAGGTGATGTTCTTTTTCGATACCGAGGACTTCACCTGCAACGAGTCGAGCGACGCGATCGTCGAGACGGCGAAAATCCTGACCGAGGAAGGGGTCAGGGGCGAATACAATATCGTCGGCTATCTCGCGCGTGAACTGGTGCGGCAGGATCGGCGTGATGTGATTGACGCGATGAAGCGTCATGCCGTCGGTACGCAGACGCTGAAGCACAGCGTACACCCCACGATCTGCGAGCGCTCGGACATGGAGGATTACGCGACGGCGTATGCGAATGTGCTCGCCGACGAGGCCGAGGGCGTGGGCATGCTCAAGGCGGCGTTCGGATTAGACCATATCGACTATGCGGTGCCGCCGGGCGACAGCTGGTCGTACGCTTCGCTCTACGCCTTCGCCGATCTGGGCATGACCTTCTACGGCGGCGGCGGTTTCGCGTATGCGGGCGAAGGTGAGGAATGCAAGGAGGGGATCGTGCCGAGCGGCCATCGGCGCTGGGGGATGTGGTACTGCAATCTGTATCAGCTGCCGTACGATTACCTGATGGAACTGGAGGCGCTGATACCCGAGGGGAAGGACTGGCGACTCCCGGATTTCGACCGCGTGCTCGATCAGGCGGCGAAACTGGACGGGGTGGTGTTCGCGCTACATCCGCACCTGGTAATCAAGCGGGCGCATTGGGACGGGGTGAATTATCTCGGCAAGAATCACGTTGAGTGGGGAAAGTGGAAGCAGATCGAGAACCGTCCGCCGGAAGTCGTCGCGGCATTCTACCGCAATTTCCGCGCTTTCGTGAAGCGGATCAAGACGGATTCGCGGTTTCAGTTTACCGACACCCTTGCGGAGAAGGCGAAACTGAAAAAGCGCGTGGCGATCACGGCGGCGGAGCTGCCGGCGATTCGCGCGGCGCTGGAGCGCGAATTGGGGGCGGTGTCGGTGCCGCATTCGTGGTGTGTTTACGATGTCTTTCAGGCGGTGGCGGCGCTACTGCGCGGCGAGGAAGCGTATCTGCCGGGGAAGGCCTACGGGTTTCTGGAGCGTCCGCAGGGCGTGAGGAAGGCGACGCGCGTTAAGGCGGAGGATTTGCGCTCGGCGGCGGCGAGATTGCCGCGGCAGGGGTTTTTGCCGAGGGTGATCGAAGTGGGTGGCGGGAAGCTCGGGCCGGCGGATTTCCTGATGGCGGCGCTGGAGGTGCTGACGACGGGAGCGGAGGAAGTGACGGTAGTGCCGCGGGAGCAGTTGGGATCGTTCGGGAACGTGCCGTCGTTGGTTAAGGTGGATATCAAGTCCGGCTGGTGCATTCATTCGCCGGATCTGAACGGCAAGCTATTGGACGAACGGCTGAAACTGCAACTCTGGACGCTGCGGTTCGAGTGAAACCACCAGTAGGGCGACATCGGTAGGGCGACCTCGATGAGGTCGCCGCGTTCCGCGGGAAAATATTTTTGAACAAGATCTGAAGTTTAGGCATTACACCATCAGAAAATCTCGGTTTAACGAAAAACAAACAAGGGGAAGCATGAAGAAACTGTTGCTTTGCGTGGGCGCGCTGGCGGTGCAGGCGGTGTTGGCGAAGGATTATGACACCAAGCACATCAATGTCTTCGAGGCCGATACCAACGACTATCGGAAGATCGTGGCCGAATACGATAAGATCATGGCCGACCACAAGGCGTTTTCGCCCGAGCTGCAGGCGCTTGGCACGCCGAGTATGTGGACGCCGGATAAGCCGGGCGTCATCTATCCCGAGGCCATCGCCCGCGCGGGCGGCGAGCGGATGGCGAATCGCGCGAAGGCGCAGAAGGGCGATCTTCCTTGCCCCAAGCCGCGGATGATTTCCTACGGGCGGCCGTCAATGCGCCTGCCGATTACCTTCTCGCAGGTCGGCAAGTATCGGCTTTGGCTCAAGTATTACCAGACCTCCAACCTCTTCGCCCGCGTGCAGGTGCGGGTGCAGGACGCGATGACCGAGACGATCCGCTTTACGGAGATCGATCCCGCCGTCGGGCAGAACGTCGATTCCTACAAGGAAGGGCGCTTTTTCGCGCATCAGGAAAGCCGCCCCACCGGTTTCGTCTGGGCGGCCATCGACCTGGAGATGGAATATCCGAGCGAGTGCCTGGTGTGGGTGAAGCGCAACGACTTCGACAATTGGCGTGGCAATGACGCGAAGCGCCTCGGCTCGCCGCTTTTCGGCATCGCCGATTGCTGGATCTCGAACGACCCCGACTTCGATCCCGAAAAGAACCCCGCGGCGAGCGAGGTCGCCTTCGGCTACGAGGCGCCGAAGGGCTGGCAGAAGGCGACCGTCCACGAGCCGAACATCGCCCTCAACACGGCGGTGCTCGATACGCAGAAGCGCAATCCGTTCATGCTCTTGCAGTGCTACCAGCACTATACTGACGACGTCAGAACCATCAACCTCGGCTGCACCGACGGCATCGGCGGCGAGACCCGTTCGGTCGCGGAGACGAAGAATTCGCCGGCGGTCAAGTATAACGGCGTCTTTCAGGTGAGCCCCGAGGACCGCTTCGGCGGCGCCATCGTCGAGCTTAGGAAGAAATATCCCTTCGATCCCGGCAAGGATTCGAGCCCCTCCAACAATCCCGTCGGGCGCTCGGGCTACTACAACTGGGAGCAGAAGAAGTGGGTCTATTCCAACAACTTCGCCGACTGCTTCCCCGAATACGTCGAGGCCTACGGCAAGAACGCCGACGCCGCCGCGAAGAAGGCGATGGCGAACCCGTATCTGGAGCCGAACATCGCCTTCTGGTGGACGGCGTGGGAGCAGTGCGGCACCTACGAATACGGCGAGACGGGGCAGCGCGAGTTCCGCAAGTACCTGAAGGACGAAGTGTACGGCTCGATCGAAAAGCTCAACGAGGCGTGGCATACCGACTACAAGAGCTTCGACGAAATCGTCCCCGAGTGCTGGGACGCCTGCTGCGGGCCGTCGGCGCCGAAGGACGAGCTCAAGCGCTGTCAGAATACCGCGAACTTCATCGACTTCCGCGCCTTCTCCTCGAAAGCGTATGCGCGGCTCATCGCCAAGAAGACCGAGGCGGCGCTCAAGAACGACCCCAAGAAGCGCCATGTCTCCTCCAATCTCTCCTGCAACAACCTCTCGTCGGTGATGTGGATGCGCTGGCGGCCGCTGATCTTCGAGGATACGGTGCGCATCACCCAGAAGGGGTCGGATATGGTTGGCTACGACAACTACGGCACCGATGACAACTGCGGCTGCTACTTTGAGCTGTTCGACTCGTTCGGCGACGGCAAGGTGCGTCCGATGGTTCGCGAAGGCGCGACGCATGCTCCGAATCCGCATTTGATGTCGCGGCAGATGTGGGGTAATTTCGCCAAGGGGATGCGCGGCATGTCGCTTTTCTGCGCCGCCGAGTTCGGCCAGGGCGAGCTTACCAAGTTCGGGCTCACCGATCCGTGGGATGACGGCGCGCCGTCGGCGAAGCTCGCGGCGGCGAGCGACAACTTCCGCGCGGTCAACCAGATGGGCCATCTGCTTACGGAGACCGCGCGTGACCGCAGCGCGGTCAAGAAGATCGCCATCTACTACTCGCCGATCTGCAATGTGCTGTTGGAGAAGCCCTACGCCTCGATCTTCGACTGCGGGCCCGATCAGTTCTTCCGCGTCTATGAGCTCATTCACGCGAGCGGCTACGACTGCTGCTTCGTCACCGATACGCATTTCCGCGAACATCCGGAGTGGATCGACACCCTGCAGGCGGTCTTCTTCGTCGATGCCACCTACATTCCCACCGACGTCCAGGAGAAGGTGATGGACTGGGTCGAGAAGGGCGGCCACGTGGTGGTGGACGCGCAGGGCGGCAGCCGCGACGGCCACGGCTTCATGTGCAAGGGCTTCACCGAGTGGCTCGGCGTCCAGCCCGTGCAGCAGCAGAAGATCGACGAGAACAAGGTGGCGGCGGCGCTTTCCTTCGGCTACTCGGCCTATTCGTTCGACGTCATCAACCGCGACGAGCTTTACAAGACCGCGGCGGAATTCAAGGACTGCCAGGGCCCGAAGACGCATCCGCTCGCGAAGGCAGTGGGGAAGATGATGTTCTCGGCGATGGGCTATCAGGAGGTGAAGCTCATCGAGGGCGAGCAGATCATCTCGGAGAACAACGGGCGGCCGGCGTGGGTGATCCGCAATCACGGCAAGGGCACGAGCTCGTACTTCGCGGGCTATCTCGGCACGGCCTACGGCGCGGGCTGCACCACCTACGAGTGGAGCGACAAGCACTCGGGTTCCGATCCCTACCGCTTCATCGACGCCTACCTCGCCTACATCGGCGCGAAGAAGACGTATGAGACGGATTTGCGGAAGGACGCGAAGTACTACCTCCGCAACGAGGCCCCGCTCGTGGACAAGCGCGGCAATGCGGCGATTGCAGTCGTCTCGCAGAATCCGTATCAGCTGCCGAGCTTCCGCATCAAGAGCCCCATGCCCAAGAGCGTCAAGGAGCCCAAGATGGTGCTGGCCGCGCGCAACGGTTCGCGCAAGCTGGAATCGTGCGACTACGCCTTCGACAAGCAGACGCGCGAGCTTTCGGTGCGCGTTCCCGGAGTGGACGACTGGACGCAGCTGATGGCGCTCAACGACTGCCAGCCGATGGTTTCGGTGGAGATCGCGGGCGAGGTCCGCCGCGGCGAATACGACCTCGTGGATCTCCGGCCCGGCGAAGAGCTGACCTTCAAGGTGAAGGTGTTCAACCCGTCGGGCTCGAAGCTCGCGAAGGGCGAGATCGAGCTGCGGCTGCCGCAGGGCTGGTTCTGCGAGCAGGAGAAGGTGGCGGTCGGGAAGGTCGCGAAATACGGCGTCTCGGACGAGTTCGTCTTCCGCGTGAAGGCGCCGTCGGTGTGCACGTCGCGTCGCCTGAAGCCGATCAACTTCGTTTATCGCAACGAGGACGTCGAGTCCTGCCCGGCGGTGGAGATGGTCTGGTTCCAGCGTTCGAGCCGCCTCCCTGCGCCCGTTACCTTCGGCGTGAAGTAATCCTTTTTCCGCTTGGCGCTGAATGGCTTTCGCGGTCTGGAAATCCTAAAGCCCAGAGAGTTCAAGACACGCTATTTGGCGTGATTGTCTATGTTCGTGCATTCCTGTAGGATCGTCGAATGGCTCTATGCGGCGATTGACGGCGGCGAAGTCTGCGCGGCGTTCCTCGGTTCGCAGGGCGATGTCTGGGATGCGCAGAAGGACATCTTGTGCGACACGCTTGGGGCGCTGTGCGCGGCGGTCTCATATTGGGTGGGATGTCTGCATCGCAACAGAACAGCATGCGGTAAGAAATGATGATTGAGCTGGCCGTGCCGTGAAAATCACAACATCGACTTTGCCATTTGCACGGATGTCGGTAAACATGGTATAATAAGTGCAAAAGACAAAGAGAATTTGTTGTTATGATTAGCAGAAAACAGTCGGACTATATCTTGAAGATGGCGAAAAGCTATCCCGTGGTCACCATTACCGGGCCGCGGCAGAGCGGAAAGACCACCCTTGCCCGTGCGCTGTTTCCGCAACACGAGTATTGTAATCTTGAGGCGGAGGACATTTTGGCAATTGCCCGAAGCGATCCTCGTGCGTTCTTGAATCAAGGTGAGAAGGACATGGTCATTGACGAGGTTCAGCGGTTTCCGGGACTGCTCACCTACATTCAGGAGATGTCCGACAAAAACCGCCGCAAGGGTCAATTCATCCTGACCGGCTCCAGCCAGCCCGAACTGAATGCTGCCGTTGCGGAATCGCTGGCCGGTCGGACAGCGGTCTGCACGCTGTTTCCGCTTTCCATTGACGAGTTGAAGGATGCGGGCTTCACGGATATTGGGCGGGATGTGCTTATGCTGAACGGATTCATGCCGCGCCACTACGATGACGGACTCGATCCGTTGGCGCTTTACCGTGACTATTTCGCCACCTACGTGCAGCGCGATGTCCGCAAGCTCATCAACGTGCAGGATCTCGACACCTTCACCGTGTTCGTTCGTCTGCTGGCCGGTCGGGTCGGGCAGCTGCTCAACCGTGAGTCCCTGGCGCGTGACGTCGGCGTATCCGTGCCGACGGTCGTTCGGTGGCTGAACGTGTTGGAGGCGTCATTCATCGTCTTTCGCTTGCGTCCGTATTACAACAACTTCGGCAAGCGGCAGACCAAGTCGCCGAAGATCTATTTCACGGAGACGGGGCTCGTGTCCTATCTCCTTGGCATTCGGGATGCGTCGCAGTTTTATTCGCATCCGCTGGTCGGAAACATCTTCGAGAACATGGTGGTGGTCGAAGCCGTCAAGCACCGGCTCAATCAGGGGCTCGAACCGGACTGCTGGTTCTACCGCAACTCGTCCGGCTCGATCGAGGTCGATCTTCTGATTGAGGATGGCGGCAAGCTTCATCCGCGAGAGATCAAGGGCTCGTCCACCTTTTCGTTCGACATGCGCGAGCATTTGGAGACTTTTAGCCGTCTGGCATCAAACGTTGCGCGGTCGCTGGTCGTCTACTCTGGAGAGACACATACCGACGTCGCTGTCAATTTCGCCGACGTGTCGGACTGGTGCCGATGATGAGGAACGTGCGGGTTTGAAGTGACACCGAAGATGTTGAAAAGAATGCTATTTCTTGTTGTGAGCATTTTGATTGCCTCGTCGGCTTTTGCCGTCGGTGGTAATCCGGTTTACGTCTGTGCGACGAACGCCATTAAGAAAGCGGCGGAGGCGGGCCGCTGCCGATGGTCGAAGTCCTGCGGGCTTGAGTTATGGAATGACGATATTCTGCAGGACGAGCTGGCCGCCGAGCTGAGCAAGCGTGTGCCTGACGCTTATGCGGAGGCGAAGTCGTGCGCGGGCAATATGCACAACCCGAAGCTCAATGCGATTCAGTCGGACTTTTGCTTTGCGTTGCGGAATGCCCCCACTGTGAAGAGGATCGCTGACTATGCTGTGGACTGCGGTTTTTCGCCCGACGTTCAGGTCGCTGTCGAAAAGTTTGAGTTTCTTGCGCGGCCAGATGGCAGGAGGTGCTTTCGCGGCATTGTGAGCTGCTGGAGCTTTGTGACGAACGGCGCCGTGGTGCTGAGGGAGATGGTCGATGTTTTCCGTCGGCCGACGCGAGGAATCAACGACTGGAAAACGGGAAGTTGGAGCGTGCCAGACGGAACTTGTTACTTCTCTCATTATTGCACGGAAACTGACGCGAACGGGGCGGAGAAGGAGGTCTATTTCTTCCGTCACGCGGAAAGAGTGCCCCAGTGCAGTTCCGGGGCGCAGAAGGTCCGAGTGTTCCATGCGCCGCTGCCGTTCGAAGCGTTGGATCGTTCAAAGCTCTTTTCGCTTCTTTCAAAGAAGATGTGTGAAATTGCGTCTGATGAGATTTTGAAAACGCTAGGTCGTCCAGAGGCATTTGTCGAAGTGCCGCATCCGTGCTGTGGTCGGGCGGAACGGCTGTGGCGCTACGCTTACAACGACTCGTGCGACGACCGCAGGACCATCAGGCACGAATTGCGGTTCTATCTGACGAATGCTGGAGTGGTTTCGCGATGGCAATGGGAGTCTACCTCCAAGGTCAATTGATCAACACGAGTAATGAACGATTCTAATGTATTGCAATACTTGAGAATCGATCGTGTTTGTGCGGCCAATGATAAATCTGCTATAATATTGGCATCTTCTGATTAGGAGTGCTAATGAAACGGCAGAATGTGATTTATCCGAAGGCGGAGAAGGCCTTGAAGACGCTGGGGGAGAACCTGCGGCTTGCGCGTAAGCGTCGCAAGATCACGTCAAAGATGATGGCGGAGCGGGCGAACATGTCGCTGATGACGCTGCGGTCGCTGGAGCGCGGGGAGGCGCAGGTCTCGATGGCGAACTACATGGCCGTGATCGCGTGCCTCGGGTTTCAGGATGATGTCGCGCAGGTCGCGGCGAATGACGTACTCGGACGGGATCTGCAGGACGCTGCGCTATGAAGACCAACCCGGACGGAGGCGAACATGCTCTCGATATGGGCGATCTCATCGCTGATGCCGGTTATTACCGTCTGACGAAGGCCGAGGCCGACCGCGAGTACGCGCGGATGAAGGAAGTCGTGTAATGAAATTTTGCGGCGGCATTTGGTATAATTTGGGCAAATGAAAACCACGCTTGGAGTCGGGATCTCGGTGCTGTCCGCGCTGGCCGCGCAGGGCAAGGACTTCGACCGCGCGGAGCTGAACGCTATGCTCGACAAGCTCGCGGCCTCGCGAATTGCTGGGCGAAATGAAGAAA
>JAZUHK010000077.1:0-4199 GCA_045641645.1 Kiritimatiellia bacterium | reverse complement strand
GGGTGGTGAGGCGGACGCGGAATGAGGGGCGGATTTGGTATAATTCCACAGTGTGGAAGGGAAACCCGTAAGCATTCGCGTCAATGGTAACTGGCATCGAATTCGGCCAGTCGAGCGGATGCTTTGCCTTGGCGGGCGGGCGTTCACGCTGAAACAGGTCGTCCATCGCAAGGGCGGGCTGATCATCGGCGAGGGCGACACCGGCAAGTCAACCTACGCGGGACTTCTCGCACAGGCATTGGAACACGGCGGCGCGAAGCCGGTCTTCGTCAAGCTGCGGTCGCGTCCGACACTTGCCCTTCCCGACGTGCCGGAGGGCGAGACGCAAACCATCATCTGGGACGGACTTGATGAATATCCCGAATGCGCAAGGGAGATCATCGACCTCACCGACGGGCTCGATCCGAACCGCTATCACGTCTGGGTGACATCGCGTCCGGGGCCCGCCGCGTCCAGCATCGCCCGCTCGTCCCTTCTTGAAGACGTCTATCACCTTGGCGCGTTCACCAATGACGATGTGATGGCCATCGCCAATTCCGTCAAACTTGACGGGCGCAAGTTCCTTGAGCAAGTTCGCGGGACGCATTTCGAATCGTTCATCAGCAAGCCCGGCGGGGCGATGATCCTCATGCAGTTGTTCGCCAACGGGCAGCTCTCCGGCAGTTCGCGAACGGGGCTGATGGAACTGATCATGCGCGACTTCGCACGGGAAACGCGCGATGGCGACAGCGAAGCCAACCCGAAGCTCGGCTACTCCGAGGAGCAGGTTGTCGAGGCGACTTGCTGGATCGCCGCCTGTCTCGTCCTGACGGGCAAGGATGCGGTCTGGACGGGCGCGGAAAGCGAATGTCCGGCAAACGACATTCCGCTTGCGAAAATCCCGGTGCGGGATTACGGGATCGATCTCTTCAAGTCGGCGCTGGGGCTCCGGCTCTTCGAGCCGCTGACAGGCGACCGCTACCGTCTCGCCTATTCGGAAATGCCGCCGTTCCTTGCCGGGCGGTGGATCGCCAAGAATCTTTCCAAGGATCAGATCACCGCGCTCATTCCGCAAGACGAGGAGTTTTTCACCGAAGACCATGCGCGGGTCGTCGCGTGGGCAAGCTGCTACAGGCCCCCGATTGGGCGCAAGTGGATCGAGTTTCGCCCCGACTTCTTCTTTTCCTGTCATAAGCTCATCGCCGAATTCGGTTGCAAGAGGTTCTTCGGGATCCTTGTAGAATACTATCGAGATTCCGAACTGTGCTGCCCGCAGGATCTGCTTCGACACCGTGCGGCGGAACTTTCGGGCTTTGACGACTTCATCGAAGTCCTGTGCGATGTCGTCGCATTGCCCCAGTCCGGTTCCACCGAAACTGGAGTTGCCGCAGTCCTTCTCCAAGATTGCGCCGTCGGGCGGGAGGACGTCGCCGAGACGCTGGTTGATCGACTGTGTGAGGACAATCGGCTTTCCGAACTCGACACCTACCGACTCGTCCGGGCGATTGGCAAAGTCTGCGCCGACAAACGCTTCCCCTGTCTCGAAGATATCGGCAAACTGGTTAAACGCCCCGGTAATTCGTGCCTTGCCGCGACCATTCGCGATCTTGTACGGTCAATCCTCGGCCTCAATCCCGCTGTGGCAAGTTTTCCCCGGACGGTTCGCCCGCACGATTCCGACGAAGGCCGGTTGATGACGGAGCGCGAAGTTGACGAAGCCCTCAGGACAAATGACATCCTCACAATGACGGCGGTGGCGGAGAAGCCCGTCGAGGAACGCTACTACCCCCTTATTCCGGCGGATGAGAAGTTCCTTGAAGAGTCCTACCCGGAACTCTCCGACGAGGCCAAGAAAACGATGTCCGAGGACGAGATTACCGAATACGAGGAGAAAAAGCACATTTTCCGAGAAGAGCTATTCTACGCCCGAACGCGCACTAACTACGCTCAACTGGATATCGGCGAAGAAGAGGACGACATCGAAGAGGGGCCGGTTCGAGAGATCGTCCAGGCGCTTGAAACCCGCGGCACCATCATCGATCAGATTGTCCATGACCAAGACGCGCGTGGTCTTGCCTACTTCGCGCTCGACCGCTATTTCCACGACTTCTACATTCGGCAGGGGAACAACCCTTTCATCTGTCCCAAACTTTTCACCTACGCGCTCGGACAGGATCCTGAAGCATTTGTGCCGCTTCTCATCAATAGCATCGAGGATGCGCCGCTCTTCGGGCTTGTCTATCTGGCCGCACTTGAAAAGACCGTGTTCATGCGCTACCTGACTGATGCGTTGAGGTCGTCCGACGTCTTCACCGCAATCCGCCTTTACCGCATCATTCTCGGCGGCGGACGTCTTTTCAACGGAATGCTCCTTCGGACTGTCATCAACCGCATCGAAAGCGAGCCGACCGAAGAGGTCGAAGATGCCCTTGAGGACATTTACGACATGGACGAACCCAACACTGAAACGCCCGTCGATCCGGCAGAATTCAACGAGGACGGCGATGTCTCCGGCTACAACCTCGGGATCGCGAACCTCTTGCAGATGAACGAGCGTGTCGAAGAAATCAACAGCAGGGTCATCCGCCGCGTCAGTCTCGCCCGACGACTCCTTGACGGCAAGGTGATGGTGACGATGGAAGACCTCGCCGGGCTTGGGGTGGAGGAGAAGGTGCAACCCGCGTCGCAAAATGACGTCCGAAGGATCGTGCAAGCCGCCGCGAATTCAATCACGCAAACAGTCGAGGCCCTTCCCGCCAAGACGGTCGAAGCGTTGAAGAGCAGGGGCGGTCGTCCGAAGAAGTCGGATCGGGCGGCGGGGGCGTTCACCCAGGCGCAGATCGCCGGAATGTTCGGCGCACCCTGCACGGTGGAAAAGGTCGCCAACTGGGAGGCCAAGGCCAGAGGCGCGAAACGCGGCTCCAATCCGCCGACCGCCACGATTGATGGCGTCATCCATTCCTACTCGCAGAAGCTCCGCGAGAACCCGACCGCCGAGAACATGGCGATTCTCGCCGCAATCGTCAGGGATTACAAGTCACGGGTGGCAGTCAAGCAGCGACTCAAAGACGCGCCAACCATCGTCCACGCGAAAAACGAGGAAACTTCGGCGCGTATGCGGGGAGTCGTGCAGGAAGAAAGCCGTAAACTCCACGAAAACCCGTAAACCCGTAAAAACCCGTAAGCCGTAAAATAGTTTAGAAAAAAGTCTTATTTGCCGATTCCGCTTTTGGAATCGGCTTTTTTGTTGCTTTTGATTTCTTACGGCTTTTTTGAAATGCCGTTTTACGGGTTCGTTTTGCCCTGACAACCCGTAAAAAGGACCCGTAGTTTCGCCTTGGGTTGCTCGGGCTGGATGGTCCAGCGCGGGAGCAAACCAAGGAGAAACAAGATGAAGAATCAAACTGATTCGGTCAAGTCACAGGAAGCCCGCGACATCGAGGCGTGGGAGATAGCACAGAAAGTCCATATCGGAGAAGCGATCCCGAAGCGCGATCAGAGCGATCTGCGCAGTGACCTCTTCTTCCGCTACATGCAGAACAGGGAGTACTTCGCACGACAGGCGAACTTCGCCGCCGCTGTTTGCTCCGCGATGTCGAATGACATCCGGGACGCTATCAAGCACCGCAAGACGAAACAGGCGACATTCGAGCAAGCGATGGAGCCGATGGTTTCCAGCGATCCTGAAACGGGCAAGGAGGTCGTCGCAGATGTCGTGGACGAAGAAGCGTCCATCGAGAGGTTCTTTGGGGGCCTCGACCGCGAATACCGCCGCGCACTGCTCAAGGCGTGGAAGAAAAAGTTCCGTGCGGAGTTCCGCGAATTGCCGCGCAATTTGCAGGATTTCGTCCGGCAGCTCGAAAAAGGCACTTCCCAAAATGAACTTGCCGTCGCTAACAAGATTAGCCGGAAGGGATGTTTCCTTCGGCGCAAGAAGTTGGAACAGATCTTCGGGTGCCTCCTGCGGGAACACCGCAACATCAAGGCGCTCGAAGTCAAGTGAAAGGAAAGTAGGAAATGACTACGAGCAAACTCCAGAATGGCGTCTACAACGCCCACCTCGCCGGTTGCGAGGTTCGTCTCTCCGGGAACGGCAAGCCGATGCTTGCCTTTCTCTGGCGCATCGACAACAACGGCGCAACGATCAAGTCGTTCGTCCACCTCTGCCTCAAGGACGGCACCCCGAACGTGAAGGGAATCGGCCTTGTGAAGTCGTGGGC
>JAZUHK010000076.1:0-2234 GCA_045641645.1 Kiritimatiellia bacterium | reverse complement strand
ACCGCCAGCGCGGCCTGGCTCTTCGTCTCCTCATCCAGCGGATCGTTGGTGACGCGCCGGTCGAAGGCGATTCCGCCCGTATCGACGAGCATCACCCGGCGATCGCGGATCGTCACCTCGCGCGTCACCCGATCGCGCGTCACGCCCGGCTGATCGAAGACAATGGCGACGCGCTTTTTCGCGATCCGGTTAAAAAGCGCGCTCTTTCCCGTATTGGGCCGACCGACGAGGGAAACTACGTTCATCCTTACCTATCGCCCTGAATGTCCAAGCCGATTCCTCACGCCGCCTCCGTCTTCCGCCCGCGCCAGATGGCGAAAGCGGCGAAAAGCGCCGAAACGAGCGCCCCGACCGCCAGCGCGGCACCGTAGGAAAGCCCGCCGCCCCAGACCTGCCCCTTCTCGGGCGAAGCCCAGAGGATGAAGGTGGTCACGACGAGACACATGAAGACGCCCGGCAAAAGCGCCACGACGGACTTGAAGCCGCAGCCGAGACGGAGAAGCCAGACGGTAGCGGCCATGAGCAGCGAGACGGAAAGAATCTGATTACCCCAGGCGAAATAATTCCATAAAAGCCCGAAGGTCTTGGCGCTCGCGTTCGACCACCACAGGAAACCCGCAACGATGAGAATGAGCGGAAGCGTCGTCAGGATGCGGCGGACGATGCTCGTCTGCCCGATCTTGAGCTCCTCGGCAAGCGTCAGCCGCGAAGACCTAAGAGCCGTGTCGCCCGAGGTGACGGCCAAAACGACGATGGCCGCGACGGTGACGCCGCCCATCCAGCGGCCGAGGAAGTGGTTGGTGATGTTGCCGAGGACGACGGGGCCGGCGAGCTGCAGGTTCTCGGGGGCGAGATTGTAGATTGCGAGCGCCGCCGCCGCCCAGATCATCGCGATGACGCCTTCGAGGATCATCATCCCGAAGAAGGTCATCCGCGCCTCGCGCTCCGAAACGCACGTCCGCGCGACGATGGGGCTCTGCGTCGCATGGAACCCGGAGATGATGCCGCAGGCGATCGTCACGAAAAGGCAGGGGAAAAGCGGATTCTTCGCCTGATACGAGGCGAAGCCGGCGCAGTCGTTCAGGATCTCGGGCGACCTGAAGCCCGCAAGGACGAGCGCGGCGAAGATCGCGACCGAGCCGAGGATCAGGAGCCCGCCGAAAATCGGATAGATCCGGCCGATGATCTGATCGACGGGGAAGAGCGTCGCCACGATGTAGTAAACGAAGATGATCCCGGCCGCCCACCAGAAGAACGGCAGCTGCGGCATCCACTGGCGGTCGACGAGATTCGCGGGGACATTGACGAAGACGGCGACAACGAGGAGGAGCAGGACCATCAGAAACCACGTGAAGACCCGCGCATAGCCCGCGCCGAGACAATCGCGGATCATCCGCGGCAGATTCGCGCCCTTCATGCGCAAGGACATCATCCCGGCGAGAAAATCGTGGACGGCGCCCATGAAGACACACCCGACGGGGATGATGAGGAGCGCCACCTTCCCGAACTTGATGCCGAGGATGACGCCGATGACGGGGCCGATTCCCGCAATGTTCAGGAGCTGGATGAGCATGTTTTTCCACTTGGGCAACGGCACGAAATCGACGCCATCCGGATTTTCGACACACGGCGTCTTCCGGTCGTCCGGCCCGACGATCCGCTCGACGATCCTGCCATACGTGAAATACCCGAGAATCAGAAACGCGATACCGCCGAGGAACCAACTCATTTGACCACTCCTTTCAAAATGTCTTTCAGGATATTATACCAAAAAAACGGCGTTCGGAGGAATCGCGGCGCTTGGTGGAGATAGTCGGATTCGAACCGGCGACATTCTGCTTGCAAAGCAGACACTCTACCAACTGAGTTATATCCCCATGAATAAAAAAATGGTGGGAGTAGATGGAATCGAACCATCGACCTCGTCCTTATCAGGGACGCGCTCTAACCAACTGAGCTATACTCCCACTTAAAAATGTCTCTTTGGAAGAGAAACGGAACAGCAACGTCTGCGCGAGGTTTCATCATAGGTTTGGAAGTGCCGCGCCGGACAATCGAACAATCGACCAATCCGGACAATCGAACAATTCCTCGCCTTATCTCCTTAGAAAGGAGGTGATCCAACCGCTGGTTCCCCAACGGTTACCTTGTTACGACTTCATCCCAATCACCACCCACACCTTAGGCGGACAAATGCCCGACTTCGGGTGCAGACGGCTTTCATGATGTGACGG
>JAZUHK010000075.1:0-33885 GCA_045641645.1 Kiritimatiellia bacterium | reverse complement strand
GAGGAAATGTTCGTCGGCGTGGGCGCAAGCCGCATGCGCGACATGTTCGCCGAGGCGAAGAAGCGCGCACCCTGCATCATCTTCATCGACGAGATCGACTCCATCGGCATGAAGCGGACGGGCGCCGGAGCCCTCGGCGGCTCTCACGCCTACGAGCAGACGCTCAACACGATGCTTGTCGAAATGGACGGCTTCGACGCCAACGAGGGCGTCATCGTGATCGCGGCGACCAACCGCCCCGACACGCTCGATTCGGCGCTCTTAAGGCCAGGACGCTTCGACCGTCAGGTCGTGGTGGAGCCCCCCACCCTGAAGGGCCGCGAAGACATCCTCGCCCCCCACGGCAAGAAGATCACCTTCGCCGCCGACGCCGACCTGAAGCGCGTCGCGCGGGGAACGCCCGGCTTCTCGGGCGCCGATCTCGCCAACCTCCTCAACGAAGCCGCCCTGCTCGCCACCCGCAAGCAGCTCGCCGGCGTCGATATGGAGACGCTCGAAGAAGCGCGCGACAAGGTGATGTGGGGGCGCGAGCGGAAGTCGGCCGGCTACTCGCAGAAGGACCGCGAGACCACCGCCTGGCACGAGGCGGGGCACGCGCTCCTGCAGGTGCTGCTGCCCGACACCGACCCGCTCCACAAGGTGACGATCATTCCGCGCGGCCGTGCGCTCGGCGCCACGATGGCGCTTCCCGAGAAGGACGTCCTCAACCGTACGCGCAAGCACTTCCTCGCCGAGATCCGGCTCTGCTGCGGCGGGCGCATCGCCGAGGAGCTCTTCACCGGCGACATCTCGACCGGCGCGGCGCAGGACATCGCGCAGGCGACGCAGATCGCCCGCGAGATGATCTGCAGATACGGCATGAGCGAGACCTTCGGCTTCCAGGCGTTCATGGAGCAAAGCCAGTTCACCGGCGAAACGCTGCCGCCCGCCTTCAGCGAGGAGACCTCGCGGCAGATCGACGCGGAGGTCAAGGCGACCATCGACGCGGCCTACGCGGACGCAAAAAAGCTCATCCTCGAAAACCGCGACAAGCTCGACGCACTCGCGAAAACCCTTTTGGAGCGCGAAACGATGGACGGCCGCGAGGTAGCGGCGCTCGTCAAGGGAGAGACGCCGGCTTGATCCACGGCAATCGGTTCGTTTTGCTCGTTCCTCGCAAAACTAACCGGTTGCCCCCAAAAATCCACGCGGATTTGTGGTATAATAGCCACCAATGGATTTCAGCCAGCTATGGAATAGCGTATCGGTGTCGGCAATCGTACAGATTGCGATCCTGTACGTCGTCATCTACGCGATACTGAAGCGCGCCAAGGGTTCGCGCTTCGGCCAGGTGCTGATGGGCGTCGGCATCCTCGCCGCGCTCGCCGTCGTCTTCACCTTCCTTTTCCACTTCGATGTCCTCGCCGAACTCCTGCGGACCCTCCTCACGTACCTCGTCCTCTCGACGGTCGTCATCTTCCAGCCCGAGATCCGCCGCTTCCTCTCCGCCATCGGCGCCCTGGGCGCGCAGGAGAAGCGCACCCATGAGCCCGACGGCGCCGCCACCCCGGAACTCGTGGTCCACACCCTCCTCGCGCTTTCCGACATCCGCATGGGCGCCCTCCTCGCCTTCGAGCGCGGCATTTCGCTCCGCGGCTACGAGGAAAGCGGCATCCGCCTCGACGCGCGCCTCTCGCCGGAGCTCCTCAAAAGCGTCTTCACGCCGCCCCTGCCGCTGCACGACGGCGGCATGACGATTCGCCGGGGCCGCGTAAGTGCCGCGCACTGCATCTTTCCGGTTTCGAGCAATCCCGAACTCGTCGTCAGCGGCATGCGTCACCGCGCGGCCGTGGGGCTTTCGGAAGAGACCGACGCGCTCGTGGTCGCGGTCTCGGAGGAATCGGGCGCCATTTCCATCGCTCATAACGGCAAGCTCTTCCGCTACGAGGGCGAAGCTCGCGAACCGGCGTTGACGCGCTGGGTCACGAAGGCCATGCGCGCCGACCGGAAGCGCCCCGCCCTCCGCCTCCCGTTCTTCAGGAAAGGAGACCGCAAGTGAAAGTCGAATCCGAACGCAAGGGCCCGTTTCGGTTTCTCCTCGGAACCCTGACCAACAACTGGTGGCTCAAGCTTCTCGCGCTGGCGCTCGCCGTCATCATCTACCATTCGCTGAAATCCGAAAAGGATAATTCGCATCCATCCCATGACCGAACCTTCTTCCAATCCCGCTGACCGCCGCGTCATCGACTGGCTGCTGCTGCCGCTCGCGCTCTTTCCGCTGATTGCGCTCGTCACCTACGATTGGCGCGCCATCGCCGCGCTCAACGTCCCCCCGACGCCCTCGGCGAACTGGATCGGCGCCCTCGGCGACGGCTTCGCCTACCTCGGCTACAAGCTCTTCGGCCTCGCCATCTGGGCGGTGCCCGGCTTCACCTTCCTGGTCGCGCTCCTGCACCTCACCGGGCACCGTCTCCACACCGGCATGCGGAAGCTCTGGCTCCTCGTCTCGCTCCTGCTGGCGGCGGCCGTCGTCCAGCTCGTCCAACACCATGCGCCGATCGTCGATCAGCTTCTGCAGAACCTCAACCTCTCCGACGCCGGCGGCGTAACCGGCTACCTGCTCACCACCCGTTTCCTCGCTCCGCTCCTCGGCACCTTCGGCGCGACAGTGGCGCTCCTCGCGGCGCTCGCCATGACCCTGGTTTCCGCCGTGGGCCTTGCCTCGCTCTCCGCCGCCGCCCACGCGCTCATCCGGTGGTCACTCCAGCGCGAGCTCCGCGCCGCCGGCGGCGACGCCGCCGCCGAGGGCGCCGCCTCGCTCTCCGAGCAGGACCTCTATCTCGCCGCGCTCAAGGCAAAGGCCGACGCCAAGCACGAACGCGAGCTTGAGCGCGAGCGTCTGCGCACGGAAAAGGAAGCCGCGAAGGAGGCGGCCAAAGCCGCGAAGGAAGCCGCGAAAGAGGCGGCCAGGGCCGCGAAGGCGGCCGCCGTGGAAACTTCCGCCGCGTCTCGCTCCGCCGCCGCCAACACCACCGCCGCCGAAGCGGGCGGCGACGTCCCGGCCGAAAAGCAGCCCTATCTGCTCCCCGGTCTCACGCTCCTTAATCCGCGCAAGGTGACGGAGGCCGATCACGGCAACCTCAAGGAGACAGGGCAGAAGCTCATCGACACCCTGAAGCTCTTCGGCGTCAACGCCACCCTCTCCTACACGGTCGAAGGACCCGTCGTCACCAAATACGCGCTCCTGCCCGAGGCGGGCACGCGCCCCGAGAAGTTCACCTCCCTCCACTCCACGCTGATGATGGCGCTCAAGGCGAAGTCGCTCCGCATCGAAGCGCCGATTCCGGGCGAGGACAAGATCGGCATCGAGGTGCCGAATATCCGCCCCGCCGGCATTTCGTTCCGCGAGATCTTCGAGTCGAGCGCGTGGTGCGAATCGAAGGCGGAGCTGCCGCTCCTCTTCGGCAAGCGCGCCGACGGCAAGGAGCTCGTCGCCGACCTCGCCTCGATGCCGCACATGCTCGTCGCGGGCGCCACCGGCCAGGGCAAGTCGGTGTGCCTCAACTCGCTCATCTGCGGGCTTCTGATGACGCGCACGCCCGAGCAGCTCAAGCTCATCATGGTGGATCCGAAGTCGGTGGAGTTCACCCCCTACGCCTCGATTCCCCACCTGCTCGTCCCCGTCATCACCGACAACCGCAAGGTGGTCTTCTCGCTCCACTGGGCGGTGGCCGAAATGGAAAAGCGCCTCAAGCTCTTCGCCCGCGCGAAGGTGAAGAACATCTACGATTTCAACCACCGTCCGTCCTTCACCCAGACCGACATGTTCGGCGCCGACACTGCGGTGGGGAGCGACATGCCCAAGACCGTCCCCTATATCGTCATCATCATCGACGAAGCCGCCGACCTGATCGGCCAGTGCGGCAAGGAGGTGAACCCCGACATCCAGCGCATCACCCAGAAGGCGCGCGCAGCGGGCATCCATCTCATCCTCGCGACACAGCGCCCCGATGCGAAGATCATCACTGGTACCATCAAGGCGAACATCCCCGGCCGCGTCGCCTTCAAGACCTCGCAGGCCATCGACTCGCGCACCATTCTCGACGAAGCCGGCGCCGAGAACCTGATCGGCAAAGGCGACATGCTCTTCCGCGGCAAGGACGGGCTCCTCATCCGCGCCCAGGGCGCGTGGATCAGCGACGAGGAGATCGCCCGGGTCACCAGCTTCATCGAGCAGCACTCCCAGACGGAATTCGACGAGAAGTTCTCGAAGAACCTCGGGCGCGTCAAGGAAGCGGGCATCGAGGATCCGTTCGCCGCCCTGGACGCCGAAGATGACTCCAGCCCCGAGGCCAAGGCCGAGGCACGCGCCGTAGTGAAGGCCGCCGCGAGCGCGAGCGACTTCAAGAAGGCCGTCGAATGCGTCATCAACACCAAGCGCGCCTCGGTCTCGCACTTCCAGCGGCAGATGGGCTGGGGCTACAACCACGCGGCCAAGATCCTCGACATGCTGGAGGCACGCGGTATCGTCTCGCCGGCCCAGGGCGCGGGCCCCCGGCAGATCGTCCTTTCGCAGGACGAACTCGTCGCCGTCCTCAACGAGGGCGAAGGCGGCGGCGCGGAGATAGGCGCAGCCGGCGAAGCAGACGGCGAAGCAGACGAACTTTTCAACGACCCCAACCCCAACGAGGAAACCTAAGCCATGAACGGATTCGGACCCAAACTCCGCGCCGCGCGCGAAGCCAAGAATCTCACTGTCAGCCAGCTGGCCGAACAGACCCACCTTCTCGCGCAGGTAATCGAAGGCCTGGAAAACGAGACCTTCAACAGCATCCCCGCGCCCATCTACGGCCGTGGGTTCGTAAAACTCTACTGCGAAGCCGTGGGGCTCGACCCGAAGCCGATGGTCGCGCTCTTCATGGAATGCTTTAGCGGCGAGAAGAGTGCTGCTCCCGCGCCAGCAACCGAACCGCCGCCGCCACCGCCGCCGGTCGCCGCGGCGATGGAAAAGCCAGTCGAAGTGAATCCATCCAGGGGAATGTCGCAGTTCCGTATGCCGCCAATCCCCTGGCGGTTAATCGTCATTGCGATCGGCGCGTTGCTGCTCATTTGGCTGATCGGCGCTTCCCTGCATGCGCTCTTCACCGCCCAACCGGTTGCGGCCGAGCCGTTGCAGGAGCCGTTAAATGTCGCGGAAGCGCCGCCGAGCGCGCCGCCACCTGCCGTCAGCAAGGACGAATCCGCGCCCGCGAAGCCCCCGCGCAAGCCCATCGAAACCGAACCCCTCTACCTCGACTAACCCCTACACCTACACCTAAAGTCCTAACACTACCATGGAAATCGTAATCTGCAAAACCAAAGAAGAGGCCTCGCGCCTCGCCGCCAATATGATCACCCGCGCCGTTCAGCAGAACCCGAAGCTCGTCCTCGGGCTCGCGACCGGCTCCACGCCCGTTCTCATGTACAATGAGATGGCGAAGCAGGTGAAGGCCAAGAAGGTCTCCTACCGTCAGGTGAAGAGCTGGAACCTCGACGAGTACTACGGGCTTCCGGGTACGCACGACCAGAGCTACCGCTACTTCATGAACGAGAACCTCTTCAAGAAGATCGACATCAAGCTCGCCAACACCCACGTTCTGAACGGGCTTGCCAAGGACCCGGCGAAGGAGTGCAAGGCCTACGAGGCAGCCATCCGGAAGGCAGGCGGCATCGACCTGCAGGTCCTCGGCATCGGCTCCGACGGGCACATCGCCTTCAACGAGCCGGGCACTTCGCTCAAGTCCCGCACCTCCATCGTCTATCTCACGCCCTCGACGGTCAAGGACAACGCGCGGCTCTTCTTCAAGGGCGACATGAAGGCCGTCCCGAAGAGCGCGCTCTCGATGGGCGTCGGGACCATCTGCGAAGCGAAGAAGATCATCCTCCTCGCCTTCGGCGAGAACAAGCAGGATGCAGTCAAGGGCTGCGTCGAAGGGCCGATCACCCAGTTCTGCACGGCTTCCGCCCTGCAAATGCACAACGACTGCTGGATCTTCTGCGACGAAGCGGCGGCGAAGAAGCTCAAGCTCAAGAAGTACTACGCCTGGCGCAGCGCCGTCAAACTGGAGAAATAGGCCATGAGCACCGAAGAAGGATTCGTCAGCTTCCTCTGCGATCACTGCCACACCGAGATCGAGGCCTCGAACGACATGATCGGCGAAGAGACGGAATGCCCGGCGTGCGGATTCAAGATCAAGGTGCCGGGCGCGGGCGACGACGGCGTCAAACGCCACGGCCCCGGCGACGACGACAAGACGCGGACGCAGGCGCTCAAGAGCCGCACCATCCGCATCGAACTCGGAGACCTCTGAAGCCGACCATCGGAGCGCGGACAAAATGGCCAGAAAATCCAAACGCAAAGGCGGCAAGACGCGGAAATGCGCGCGCAAGCTCGGCATTCTCCTCGCCTTGCTCGCGCTTCTCGGAGCCGCCGCCGGCGACTGGTACGTCCACCATCCGCGCAAGTGGTTGCGGCGTTCGGCCGAGAACCATCCCCGGTTCGTCACCGCGCCGCTCCTCTGGATCGGCAATCCCGTCGCCGACCTCACCGACGCGCTCGGCTGGACCGGCCACGACGCCATCTACGAATACGACTCTCCTGCGCCCGAGGGGCAGGTGTTCTTCGCCGGCGCCCCGCGCCGCATCGGCGCGCCCTGCCCGGCGGACATCAAGCTGCTCGACCGCGGCGAATTCGCAATCGGCTGGTCGCCGTCGAAACGCCATCCCGTCTGGTGCGCATACCATGTCACCAAGGAGCCGAAGTTCCCCGCCTTCAAGCGCCCGAGCTTCGCCCGCGACCGCGGCGCTCCCAACTGTCCGGCCGCCGGCGCCTACGAGCGCACAGGCTACGACCGCGGGCACATGACCCCCAACTACGCGATCGTCACGCGCTACGGCGAGGAAGCGCAAAGACAGACCTTCCTCATGAGCAACATCTCCCCCCAGAGCCCCTCGCTGAACCGCGACGTCTGGCGCAATGTGGAGCACCGCATCGCCGACCTCTGGACGGCGAAATACGGTGAAATCTGGGTGATCGTGGGAACGATTCCGTCCGCGGGTTCGACCGAAACGCTGTCGGGAACCGACATCGAGGTGCCGGGAGGATTCTACCAGATCGTGGTGGCGCAGGAAGGTCTCAACGTGCGCGCGCTCGCGGTAAGCTTTCCGCAGTCCGTCGCCTGGGGTGAATACCCTACCCGCGGTCTCGTCACGATCGACGAACTCGAACAGGCGACGGGGCTTGATTTCTTTCCCGAACTCCCCTCGTTCATTCAGGATCCGCTGGAAGCGGAACTGCCCTCGCGCCTATGGCCGATCCGCGCGCGCGATCTTTTCCGCCAGCTCGCCCTGCGCTTCGTCCGGTAAACCGCCGTCGGGCCGCTGCACGCCGCGGGAAAGCGCCAGGATCGTCTCGTAAAGCCTACGCACAGCGGCGGCATCCTCCGCTCCGGCACGGGCAGCCGCACAGGCGACCACCGCCTCCTCGCGCGCAGAGTCCAGTACCAGTTTCCCCGACTTCCGCTTGACCGCGCCAATCTGCCGCGCTACCGCGAGACGACGGGAAAAAAGCGGCACCAGCTCCGCATCGATCGCGTCAATCTGCGCACGGAGTTCCGACAGCCCCGCTTCCCCGCTCATGACGGAAACTTCCCGTTTCGCACTTCCTCGACATACGCGGCGAAGGCGTCGCGGACAACCGAGGCGAGAGACGCGTATTTCTTCACGAAGGACGGCACCTTATCGTTAAGCCCGAGGAGATCGTGCATCACCAGCCACTGAGCATCGCAGACAGGTCCCGCGCCGATGCCGATGGTGGGAATCGAAACGGCAGCCGTAATCTCCGCCGCCAGTTCCGCCGGCACACATTCAAGCGTGACGGCAAACGCCCCCGCCGCCTCTACCGCCTTCGCATCGCTCATCACGATCTCCGCCGCCGCGCGCGTCTTGCCTTGTTGCCTGAACCCGCCATAGACATTGACGCTCTGCGGCGTCATCCCCACATGCGCGAGGACGGGGATCCCCGCCTCGACCAGCCGCCGGATGAGCGGAGCGACACGCGCGCCGCCTTCGAGCTTCACCGCATCGGCACCCGCCTTGATGATCGCGACGGCATTCCGCATCGCCTCGTCGTCCCCGCACTGATAGGAGCCGAAGGGCATATCGCCCACCACGAGCGCGTCCTTCGTGGCGCGCGCGACAGCGCCGACGGCGGCGAGCGTATCGGTCAGCTCCACCGGGAGCGTAGTCGAATAGCCGAGCGTATTCATGCCCATCGAATCGCCGACCAGGACAATCGGCACGCCGGCCGCATCGGCGAGGCGTGCAAAGCACGCATCATAGGCAGTGACGCAGCCGAGTTTCTGCACTCCTTTCGCGGCCCTAACCGCCGCCACGTTCCACTTTTTCATTTTTCTCCTTTCTCCAACAGCTTCTTCATTAACCTTCAAATTCTCAACCTCAATGAATATTCCCTCTGCTGGGATGGCTCTTCGCCTTGGGCTTTTCAAGCTTCAGGAAGGTCGCGAACTTTTCAATCGCCTCGGCGGGCACCTCTTCGCCCGTCGTATCCGGCATCTCTGAAAGATCGGGGCGGTCGGCGTGGGTATGGTGAAACTTCGTCTTGGGACTGACGATGGTGCGAAGCTCCGCCTTGAACTTCTCCAGCCCCTCGCGCGAAGCGCACGAAATCGCAATCGGCTCCACCCCGGTCTCCTGAATGAAACGCTGCAGGTTCTCGGACGCGACCTCCGCGTCCATCTTGTTCGCCACCACCAGCGAGGGGCGGGCGGCGAGTTCGACGGAATATTCGTCAATTTCCTTTTTGAGCACCTGATAATCAGCCCACGGCTCGCGGTTGTCCGTCCCGGCCATATCGATCACATAGACCAGCACCTTGGAGCGCTCCAGATGCTTGAGAAACGCGAGCCCCAGCCCCACGCCCTTCGCCGCGCCCTCGATGATGCCGGGGACGTCCGCCATCGCCACCTTCGCGTAATCGTCATAGACGATGGTGCCGACGATGGGATTGAGCGTCGTAAACGGATAGCTCGCGATCTTCGGCGTCGCCGCCGAGAGTGCCGAGAGGAGCGAGCTCTTGCCCGCATTCGGGAAGCCGAGCAGTCCGGCGTCGGCGATGGTCTTCAATTCCAGCCGAAGGCGCTTCTCCTCGGCGGCGCCACCGGGAGTGTGCTCGGTCGGCGCCTGATTGACCGATGACTTGAAGTGGACGTTGCCGAAGCCGCCGGCGCCGCCCTTGGCGACGATGACGGACTGCCCGGGCTCGGTAATATCGGCGACGAGCAGCCCCGAGTCCGCGTCATAGACCTCGGTGCCGAGGGGCACGGGGACAACCAGATCCTTGCCGCGCTTGCCGAACATCTTCTGCCCCTGACCGGGGCCGCCGTCCTGCGCGAAGCATTTCGGATCGTAATAGAGCGACAGCAGCGAATTGACGTGCTCCGACGCCTTGAAGACGACATCGCCGCCGCGCCCGCCGTCGCCCCCGTCGGGACCGCCGAACTCTACGAGCGCCTCGCGGCGCATGGACATCGCCCCGTCACCGCCCTTGCCAGAGCGGACGAGCACCTCGACCTGATCAATAAACGTCTTCGCTTTCATTTCAAAACCTGAATACGTTGCGGTTAAAACCGGTGGTGGTTAAATTGAGTTTGCGCGCCTGCCGCTCCATTACCGAAGCGACGAGATAGCCGCGAAGCGAGGAGATGCGGGCGTCGGAATCGGTGATGTCGAAGATAACCCCGTCGTCGCGGATGGTGAGCGCCACGCCGTCGTTCAGATCGAGCGTCACCTCGGCGAGAACCCGCCGCCCCTCGTTGCGGTCGAAAACGGCCATCAGCACCTCCTCCACCATCAGCTGGGCGCGCATGCACGTCTGCGAAGCAATGCCCGCGAACATCAGCTTGGAGGCGACAAGCTGGGAAACGGCCACGATCTCCTCGGGGGAAAGCGACAGCGTAAAGACGGAGATGTCGCGATCCCGCGCCCGCGGCAGTTGCAGGAAGAAGCGCTCCCGGCCATCCATGAACCGGAGGTACGCGAAGAAGAGCCCCACTCCCAGGACGTTATAGACGGGATACCAGGTCCAGACCGCATCAGGCCCGATGCGGCTGAAAAGCGCCAGCACGAAGAGCGGTAGGATCAACCATCCCCAGATCGAGAGTCCCAGCGACAACGATTCACGCTCCACATACTGATAGTAATTATTCATCACGTTCGCGAACATGGCAAACACGACACCAATCGAAACGATCCGAACGGCGCAAACTGCATGCGCCGCCACGTCGGGATTGCGAATGCCCACGAGGGCGATGGCCGCCGACGGAAAGAGCGTAAGGACCAGCGTAAACACCGCCGCCTCGGCGATCATCACCCGAAAGACGCTCTTCATCACCTGCCGAACCGCCTTGAAGTTCCGCTCGCCGAAATAGACGGTGACGATCGGCTGGGCGGCAACGGCGATACCGCCCGAGAGATTGACGAGACCGAGCACCGCGAAGACGACGCTCATCACCGGCAGCATCTCGCTGCCGTAGTTCACGATGAGAACCTTGCCGAGGCAGAAGAAGACGATGGCATCACCCACATAGCTGCTCGCATCGCCAATCGAGGCCCGGCAGATGCGCCAGGTATCCGCCCATGAGAAGTGACGGACGAACGAAAAGGAATTCGACGCACGGAAGAAGTGCCCCGTCAAAATCGCCGCCGCGGCCAGATACCCTGCCACCACGCCCACCGCGCACCCCACCGTTCCCAGCCCCGCCCGGAGCAGCAGTAGCGACACCGCCACATTCATGACGAGCTGCGCCACGTAAGCCACATAACAAAGCCGCGAATCCCCGTCCGCATAGCAGACATTCAGGAGCATGACGGCAAGGGGTTCGAGGACGGCGACGGGGATGAGTCCGTTCCAGTAGGCGACCGCCTCGCGCCGCACGGCCGCCGCCGGCGCCATGAAGTCGAAAAACGCATCCCGCAGAAGAAAAAGCGCCAACGCCGAAGCGCCCCCCACGACCAGCACCGACCAGATGCCCTGAGTGAAGATCTCCGCGGCACCGCGGCGGTCGCAGCGCCCCATGCGCAGCGAATAGTTAATGCCCATGCCGTTGCCGAGCAGGGCGGACAGGAAGATCAGGAACCCGAGTACCGGGGAGACCAGCGAAACGCCGCCCAGCGCCTCTTCGCCGAGCAGATGTCCGGAAATGACGTTCCCGAGGAATCCCATGAGGAATTCCGCGAGTGCCGCAAAACTGCTCGCGAGGAGCAGTCCCCGGAACTTCGTCACCCCGAACGAGCGCTCCAATTCTCAGTCCTTCATCTGTCGAAGCGTGGACAAGACCGACCCGATCGAATCGATGAGGCCGCGCGATTCGAAACGGTCGATGTAGCCGTCGGCGAGGAACTTGTCGAGCTTCGCGATCGTGAGATCGAATTCGCCACCCACCTTGTGTTCCTCGAGCCACCGCTTCACCACAGTCGCCTCATCGGTATCGACCTTAGAATCCTGCAGAATGCCCTTGGTAAGCATCCAGAACTCGGCGCTTTTCTCCTTTGCAGTCAACATGGCTGTATCCTCCTTGTGAATGGGGATATTTTACCAAAAATACGGACGTTTTACTCTGCGGCCATCACCGCGTGGATATCGCGCTCGCCAAGAACGAGCATCACCAGCCGGTCCACGCCCAGCGCCACCCCCGCCGCCGAAGGGATGCGCGGCAACGTCGCGAGGAATTCCTCGTCGAGCGGATAGTCGCTCTCCCCGAGCCGCCGGCGTTCCTCCTTGGCCGCCGCAAACCGACGACGCTGTTCTTCGGCATCGCAAAGCTCGGTGAACGCATTCGCAAGCTCGATCCCCCGCCAGTACAGCTCCCAGCGCTCGGCCACCTCGCCGCGCAGCTTCGAAAGCGACGCGGCCTCAGGCGGGTAGTCCAGGAGGACGACCGGCCGCTCCTTCGGCAACGCGGGTTCGATCTTCGTCGCCATGTCGAAGTCGAAGCGGTCCTGATCCCACGCTCCCGCCCACGGATCCCAGCCCGCGAACCGGCGATACGCCTCGCGGACGGTGAGGCGTTCAAAAGCCGACTTCGCCATGTCGGGCAAGAGCGCGCGAAAAAGCGCTTCCGTATCGGCAAGGATATCGAGATACGTCGCATTCAGGCGATACCATTCGATCATCGTGAACTCGGGATGGTGGCGCGTCCCCAGTTCCCCCTCGCGGAAGCAAGGGCCGATTTCGTAAATCCGGTCCATTCCCGCCGCCAGGAGCTTCTTCAACTGCAGCTCCGGCGATGCCCGCAGATAGCCCTTGCCGCACGGCGGGCAGTCGATGTGCGGTTCGGGCGCAGGTGCGGCGATGCGCACCGGCGTCGTGACCTCGGTGAAACCCTGCGCGTCGAAAAAGCCGCGGATGGCGCGGATCAGCGCGGCACGCCTCTGAAGAGCAAGCGGATTGACCATGGGAATTCGCGGAAGGCCCTGCGGACCCGCCGATTCTGGATGTAGGTGAAAAAGCCATGGCCGTGCGCGAGCAGTTCGAGCGCCGAAAAGACAGCGCTCGCCTCGCAATGCGGCCACACGCCGCCGTATTTCTCCTCCAGCGCCTCGCGTCGGGCGAGGATACGGAACTTGTACTCGTAGTAGCGCCGCGTCCCGCGCATCGTCGCCGTCAGCGACGCGGGATTGGGCAGATAGCGGTAGAGGTTCTCGTGCAAGGACACGACGCGCTCGGCCACGCACGCGCACTCGGCCATGAACGGCGCGTCCTCGTAGAGGAAAAGCGTCTCGTCGAAGCGGAGGCGGTGCGCTTCGAGGAAGGCGCGGCGAAACGCCACGCGGCAGACGCTCCCCGGTTCGCGACGTGCGGCCAGCGAGCCCCCCGCGAGAAAACGCCGCACATCCTCCATCGCATAGCCGGCGAACGCCGGCAGCAGCGCCGCGCGGACGGCCGCATTGCCCGTGAGGTCGTAATCGCGCTTAAGCGGACTTTGCGCATATTGAAAAAGGCAGAAGTCGGCCTTGGCGCGTTCCATCACCGCGAGGGGATGCGCCAGAAAATCCGGCTCCACCACATCATCGGCATCCACGAAAAAGACCGCTTCGCCGCGCGCACGGTCGAGCCCCCGATTGCGCGCCCACGAAAGCCCCCGCCCCTCGGGGTCGTCCTGAACGAGAACCTCCGCCTCTCCGCCCCACCGGCGGATGGCGGCGTTCACCGACTCAAGCGTGCGCGGGAGCGTCGCCTGCGACAGGTGATTCGGTATGATGATCGACGCCGTCATTAGCTGCAGAGGCGCTCGCGGCAACCGCCGGAGGAGCGACCGGAACCGACTTCACCGCCGCGAGCCGAGTGGGGTTCTTCGCCATGAACTCCCAGGCGAACGCCTTGTAGGCCTGAGCGCCCTTGGAACGTGGATCCAGGAACACGACGGGCGCGCCCATCGAAGGCGCCTCGGAAACGCGGACATTCCGCGGAATCACCGTCTCGTACACGCGCTCGCCGAAATGGTTGCGGACCTCGTCCATCACGTCGGTCGTAAGCCGGGCGACGGAGTTGACCATCGTGAAGACGATGCCGTTCAGCTCCAGATCGGGATTGACGCCCTGACGGATACGCTCGATGGAGCTGGTGATCAGCGCGAGTCCGTCCATCGCCAGGAACTCCGCCTGAATGGGGATAAGCACCCCGTCGGTCGCCGCCAGGGCGGAGGTCATGACGATGCCGAGCGACGGCGGGCAGTCGAGGATGATGTAGTCGAACGCGCCCGAGTTCCTGACGGGGGCAAGGGCGTCCTTGATCATCGTGAGCCGATCTTCCCGCATCCCGAACTCCAGTTCGGCACCGGCGAGATCGACCTCGCTCGGAATGACATTGAGGTTGTTCCACTTCGTCGGCTGAATGACGTCGGCGATTTCCTTCTGCCCCAGCAGGACGGGATAGAGCGATACCCCCGGCTGCTTGTCGAGACCGAGTCCCAGCGTCGCATGGGCCTGGGGATCGAGATCGACGACGAGCACCGTGCGGTGCCGCGACGACAACGCCGCGGCAAGGTTGACCACCGTCGTCGTCTTGCCGACGCCGCCCTTCTGATTCGCCACCGCAATCACCTTGGTCATTCGTTCCATCTGCTGCCTCCTCTTTCCCTTAAAACAATTTGCCGCGCTCGTTGAGCTCGCGAATGTTCGCGCCCGCGCTACGATCGACCTCCCGCCGCCAAAGCTCCACCAGCGCCACGTCCCACGGCTCGTCCACCCCCTGCAAGACCGCGGCAAACGGATCGTTCTGCCGCCGGACCTCGGCCTTCACGCGCTCGGTGACGGCAGCGAGCGAATCGGTCACGATCTGTTCGGAGAAATTATCGCTTTTGAGGCAATAGCCGTAACGGAGGATGCGCATGTACTCCTCGTTCTCCCTCAGGAACTGGAGATAGGCGCGGGCCTCGTCCCCCAATCCTTCGGTAGTCAGTTCCGAGAAGTGCGGCGTGATGACGAGCGGCCGATGGCTTTCGAGCCGTCCCTCGCGCACCCGCACCTTGCCGGGATAATCCTCCAGCTCGGAAATCAGCCGATAGTTGACAAGGGTGTTGCCGAACGTCTCCAGACGATGGCTCGGCGAAATCAGGATCCGCACGTGCTTCGCCGCATACCAGCGATCGAAATCGGGATTCGAGCTCACACCTTCAACCTTTCAACCTTTCAACTCTCTCCCGCAGCACTTCTTGTACTTCTTCCCCGAACCGCACGGGCACGGATCGTTCCGCCCCACCTTCGGCTCTTCGCGCACAATCGGCCGTTCACCGACGAGTTCTCCGTCCTCGAACTTCCAGCCCGACCGCTCCTTCACGAAGGTGGAAACTTCGTGATGGTTGCAGAACTCGTCGTTCGCGGTATAGAGCGCGCGGAACTCTACCACCCCCCGCTTGTCGTCCGGCTGCCCGCCCTCGGTACGGATGATCTCCAGCCCGTGCCATTCGGCGGCCTTCGACCAGGCGCGCGAGGCCTCCTCGTCAAACACCTCCTGCACTTCCTTGACGGCACTCGTACGGAGAAATTCGACGTCTCCCGTAACATAGGAGGTATAACGCGCGCGCATCAGCGCTTCTGCGGTCTCGGCCTTCGCCGTACCCGCAATGATCGGCCCGCAGCATTCGCCGAAGGGCTTACCCGACTTACATGGACATGCTTCTTCGTTTTTCATAGGTAGAGTGATATTTTACCAAAATCAGCGCGAGTATGAGAAGCGCAAAGACAATCCCGAGCGGCCAGTCGCCAAAGAAGGTGTAGGGCGTAGGTGTAGGTGTAGAGCGGATTGTCACCTTATCGAACATCGTCCCTTCCTTGTCCACCAACGGCTTGCCCTTCGGCCCGATTAGCCAGCTCGCCTTCCCGTCCGGCGTAATCGTCCCCGTCACCCCGTTATTGCCGACGCGGACGACGGGCAGGCCCGTCTCGATCGCCCGCGCCACCGCCTGCCAGGCGTGCTGTTCGGCCTCGACGGACTGCGAGAACCAGCTGTCGTTGGTAATGAAGAACAGCACCCTCGCCCCTCTCCGGCGAAACTCGCGCATCAATGCCGAATCGGTGTCCTCAAAGCAAATGGCACAGCCGAGGTGGAGAAAAGAGGTGGAGGTGGACAGCGGAAGGAGCTTCAACGCTCCCGGCGTACAGCTCCCGACCGGCGCGAGCTTCTGGAGCGCGGGAACGAGCTTGTCCCCCGGAATGAACTCGCCGAACGGCCCGAGATGGACTTTGTCGTAGCAATCGACAGCCGTCGCCTGCAACCGATTGCTGACGACTGTGTAGAGCGCCGCCGAATTGTAGGTCTTCCCGCCCTCATACCGCGTGCCGCCCGCCAAGAGCGCCGCGCCGCCCGTCTTCTTCGCAACCCACTCCGCGAACCTCACGGCCCCCTGCCGATCCACGGCCCCGAACTCGCACATCGCGCTTTCAGGAAGCACCACCAGATCCGGATTCAGCATCGCCACGTTGGCGAGCAGCCTGTCATAGACCCCGTAGGGATTCTCCGCCTGCTCCTTGAAGCAGCAGGGGAAGTTCCGCTGCACCATCGCCACCTTAAGGGCATGGTTTGATTGTTTGATTGTCTGATTGTCTGATTGCACGGAGGATGCCCCGTAAATCCCCCACACCACCCCGAACGCCAGCAGCGTCTCCAGCGCCCCCCAGCGCTTCAGCGCTGGAAAACCACTCCGCTCTGGGTGCCACATCCGCTCGGCAATACCGGCGATCGTCCCGTTTACGAGTACGATGCACGCCGAACAGAGATACACGCCGCCGAGCGCCGCCGGCGTCCCTAAGCCCGCATTGACCGCCGCCACTCCCAGCTGATTCCAGGCAAAGCCGCCAAAGAGCCGACTTCTCACCAGCTCCAGCCCGCACCAGAGGACGGGCTCGACCAAGAGGATTCCAAGCAGACGCTTCCAGTAGGGACCGTTCGACTGACTGGAAAACTTCGCCCATTGCCAGTACTTTGCACTGAGCCATCCGTACGCCGCGAAGTACGCAGCGCAATACGCCGCGAGCGCCCCCCAGCCGAGGACGACGAGCGGCCAAGGGCCGCCGTTCTTGACAATCGCCGGCATCCACGAGAGCGTGGCCGCCCAGAAGAAAAATCCATTCGCGAACCACAGCTTCGCCGACCGCCGCGAGTCATCCGTCCGCCGTGAAAGCCACATCAGCGGCGCGAGCGCGAAGACCACGTCCATCCGCTCGCCCATCGGCGGAAAGACCGCCCAGAGGAGAAATCCCGGCAGGAACCAGGCAAACTTGATGAAGCGTTTAAAGGTATCGCTCAGCATCGTCCGGCTCTCCTTGGCTCACAACGGATCCCAGCTGAGATCAAGCCGTGTCGATGCTCCGTATGGCGGCTCGAATGTCCGCGGCGTTTTTTTGGTCGTCACCCAAATTCCCCCGTGGCGGAACACCGCCAAATCCGTCGGCCTGGCCGCCGGCTCGGTAAGCGAAACGAAAAGCGGCGTTGACTGCTGTGACAAAAACTCAATGTCATAGCCGCTCTCGGCTAAATACTGCAGGTTCTCGCGGCTGTTCTCGGGGCTGGCCACAAACCGCTTCACGCCCAGCTCGGAGAGCGCCGCCAGTGCGCGCGAATTAAAGGCATAAAGCGTCCAATCAGCGGTAATGTCGGCGACCCCCAGGGCCTTCAGCATCCGCAAGGTCGCGAGATCGCTCGCCTCCCATTTGGTGAAACCCTTGCGCAGGAATCCCTTGACCGCAACTCGCAGCTTATTAAACTCCGACTCGGCAGTATAAACTGGAAGTGCCAACCTAATATCTGCAATCTGAGCTTTGGAATCTGAAATCTGCGATTCGCAACCAGAAATCTGCGCCCTGCAATCTGAAATCTGAAATTTGAGATTTGAAATCTGAAATTCATCCGACAACAAGTTCACCACCACCACCACCTCGTCCCACTCACCCGCCGGAACCTTCTCCCCGACCCTAATCTTGACCCGCCGCTTTTGCCCGGCCTCGCAAACCAAGTGGTCGCACTGCGTGCTGCCATCATCCGCCACCGCCCGCTCAATCTTCTCCCGCCGCGCCCTCTCCCGCGCCGCATCAAGCTTCTCCACCAAAGCCCGTCTCAAATCGTTCAAGACGCTCATCGGCGCGAACAGCTTTTCCGGATCGTTCACCGTCAGAACCCCAAGCCGATAATCGCTTCCGCCGAGCTTCGAGAACGCCTTCCTCACGCCCTCCTCGGTCTTCTCGGGATTCTTCGCCGACTGAAGCTCGCCAGCGATCTCGGTCAAAACCTCCTCCCCGCCCGGCAATCTCGCAATGGCGGACATCTTGTCCGCCGCCAACACGACTTCGACGTCAATCTCCGTTCCGCCCTCGTAGTCGCTCGGTCTGAAACTCGGCGCCGGGAACATGCGCTTGACGGCATTCGACATCGAGCAGTAGATCTTCATTCCCGGCTTCAATGCCGCAGCGACCTCCTCCGTCACCTGCACCTCGACATCGACGCCCGCGTTCACCTCGAAGACATGGCGCCGCGAGATCGCCTGACGCATTTCGACGATGCCCATCCCAAGATGACGGCCCTCGTCCGTCATCGCCTCGAACTGGAGCCCGTCGTGTTTCTCCAATCCCCGCGCCGTATGGAACCGAAGCCATGAAAGCCCCTCGCGGTCCTTGGTAACGCGCTTGACGACGCCGATCTCGGCCCCCAAATGCCCCAAACTCTCCGAGTCAATGGGAGAATTGTTCGAATTGTTCGATTGTTTGACTGTCTGATTGCGACCGTCGAAGTACAGCTTCGTCGTCCGCCTCGAAAACACCGTTTCCAAATCCCCAATCGTCACCCGCGTACGGACGTTGTCCAAAATGTCTCTGTAATACCGCGTTACACTCGCGACATACAGCGCGCTCTTCATCCGGCCCTCGATCTTCAGCGACGCAACACCCGCATCCGCGAGCTTCCGCACATCCTCCCCGAGCCGCAGATCCTTCATCGAGAATGGATAATTTCTCTGTCCACCTCCACCTACTTTCTCCACCTCCATCTCTTGCCGACAGCAATACGGACACTTCCCCCGATTCCCGCTCCGTCCCTTCTCCATCGCGCCGAAGAGACAGAGCCCCGAAATCGAATAGCAGAGCGCCCCGTGGATGAAGACCTCAAGCTCCATGTCGCCGCAGCGCTTCGCAATTGAGGTGATTTCCTCAAGCGACAGCTCCCGCGCCAAGACAACGCGCTTGAATCCGAGGTCCTTCATCGCGAGAACGCCCTCGAGGTTGTGCGCAACGAGCTGCGTCGAAGCGTGCAGCTCCAGCTCGGGAAAATGCTTCCGGCAAATCCGCGCGACGCCGATGTCCTGCACGATCAGCGCATCGGGCTTCGCCTCATCCAATCTCGCGAGCTGCTCAATCGCATTCTCAAGATTATCCTCGTCAATGACCGTATTGAAGGTGACATAGACGCGCTTCGCGCGATTGTTCGAATGTTCGGATTGTTCGATTGTTCGATTGCCCCGCGCATAGCGCAATAGATTCTTCAGATCCTCCAGCGTGAAGTTGTCCGCGAACGCTCGCGCCGAGAACTCCGTGAGCCCGCAATAAACGGCATCCGCCCCCGCCTCAAACGCGGCAAGCGCCGTCTCAAAGTTCCCCGCCGGAGCTAAGAGCTCACAGTCCATTGAAATCGAGCGTCGCGAAGTAGTCGCCCAAGGTCTCCGCGCGGCGGATCTCGCGGACCGAGCCGTCCTCCTCGAGGAGAAGCTCGGCGCTCCTCAGCTTGCCGTTGTACTGGAAGCCCATCGCGTGCCCGTGCGCACCCGCGTCGCAGATGACGACGAGATCGCCGCGCTCCAAGAGCGGCAGTACGCGCTGGATCGCGAACTTGTCGTTGTTCTCGCAGAGAGACCCCGTCACGTCATAGGTCGTCGTGTCGCCGCAGTTCTCCTTCCCCGGCACCACGATCTCGTGGTACGCACCGTAAAGCGCGGGACGCATCAGGTTCGACATGCACGCGTCGAGCCCCGCGTACATGCGGTACGTGTTCTTGATGTGCCTCACCCGCGCGACGAGATACCCGTAAGGGCCGGTAATGCAACGCCCGCACTCCATATAGAGATTGAGCGGACGCATCCCTTTGCCGAGCACCAGTTCCTCGTAGCCCTTCCGAATGCCCTCGCCCACACGCTCAAGATCCATGGCCCGCTGATCGGGACGATACGGAATCCCGATGCCGCCGCCGATATTGACGAACTCGAAGTCGATGCCGAGCTGCGCGTGAATTTCGCCCACCAGCGTAAACAGCAGCTTCGCCGTATCAATGATGTACTCGGGATCAAGTTCGTTCGAGGCGACCATCGTATGAAGCCCGAAGCGCTTCACCCCCGCGTCCTTCATCTGCCGGTAACATTCGAAGAGCTGCTCGCGCGTAAAACCGTACTTCGCCTCCTCGGGCTTGCCGATAATGGCGTTCCCGCCCTTCAGCGGCCCCGGATTGTACCGGCAGCAGAACACCCTTCGATCCGAATCCTCTGAAATCTGAGATTTGAAATCTGAAATCGCCTCGTAGAGGCGGTCCCAGTGCGTGATGTCATCGAGGTTGATGATCGCCCCGAGCTCCCATGCCTTGCGGAACTCCTCCGCCGGCGTGTCGTTCGAGGTGAACATGATCCTGTCGCCGACGTTACCCACCTTCTCGGCAAGGACCAGCTCCGCCATCGACGAGCAGTCGCTCCCGAAATCGAACTCCTTCAGGAGTTTCATCAGGTGCGGATTCGGCGCCGCCTTCACCGCGAAGTACTCGCGGAAGCCCTTGTTCCAGGCGAACGCCTTCTTGAGCCGCTTCGCGTTCTCTCGGATTGCCTTCGCGTCGTAAATATGGAACGGAGTCGGCCACTTGGCCGCGATCTCTTCCAGTTTCGCCTTGTCAAACGGCAGTTTTCTCATCTCAGTTCTTCGCTCCCTTAACGGCTTCCATCGCAACCTTCCGCATCAGCGGAAGTTTCTCTTTGTCAAGACCCTTCGGCTCGTACTTGCACGCCGTGACATCCACACCGAACAGCTTCGCCGTCCACACTAGCGCCTGCAAGTGGTTACCGGCGGCATTCATGTGAAAGGGATCGCCCGCGTGCTGGACCTTGCCCGTCGCCGCATCCTTCGTGAACTTAAGTCCGCCGACGACGTCGCCGCCGAGCGAATCCTCCGCATACTTGACCGGCAGCTCCTTGCGCCAGAGTTGAACGGCCGTTCCCGTCGGGATGACCTCGAAACCGTACTGTTTCGCAAAGTCGCCATACGCCGCGTGCAATTTCTCGTACATCTCGTCCTGATCGATCTTCCAACCCTTAAGACGACCGTCCCAAGGCGTATAGCTCCAGGTCTCGTGGATGACGATCTTCGCCTGCGGAGCCAACTCACGGACGGTCTTTACGAGATCGTCGCCGAAAGGATGGTAGCTTCCTGCCCTCCAGCTCTCATGGCTGCCCTGCTGGATGGTGACGACATCCCACCTGTCGGCCTTGAGCATCTCGGAAATGTTACCCCGAAATTCATTGACAGATTTCCCGAAGGAGTTACGCGTCACGCTGTACGGCTTGCCTTCCGGATTGCACACGTTATTCCAGTGCGTCTCCAGAGTGCAACCGCCGATGTAGAGCGAGCAGATATCCAACTCGAGTCCCATGTCCCTGGCAACCGGCGGCATGGCGTTCACCATCTGCACCGAGAAACTATTTCCGATGGTCAGCACCTTGAGTGCCGCCGCAAAGACCAGTACGTTCATTTACACTTTCTCCACTGTGATTTTCGTTTCGTGTCCGTTGAGCGCCACCACGACGCCCCCGTTCTCGGCGAATCGGACTTCGGTCGCGAGCGTCTCGTTCTTCACGTAATCCAAATGCGCCGCTAAGGCCGCCTTCATTTCGGTATCCGCCGCCACCGTGACGACGATGCGCTGCGTGACCTCGAAATCGGCCTCCTTGCGCATCGCCTGGACGTGGCTCACGAACTCGCGGGCGTTGCCTTCGGCGATGAGCTCGGGGTTAAGCGCCGTCTCGAGCCCGACCACGATCGCGCCTTGCGATGCCACGACCAGCCCCGGCTTCGACGAGCGCGTGACGACCACATCTTCGGCATCGACATCGATGCCTTCGATATTGAGGCGGAGGTTCGAGGTGGAGGTGAAGGAAGGCAGCGCGGCGATAGCCGCAGCGACCGCCTTCATCTTCGCCCCACACTTCTTTCCGAGCGTCTTGAAGTTCGCCTTGAAGCTGATTTGGCAGAGCTCCGTCTCGTCCGCAACCACCTCGACTTCCTTCACGTTAAGTTCGTCGGTGATTAAGGCGAAGAGGTCTCGCCACTGTCCACCTCCACCTACTTTCTCCACCTCGGGCTTCACCCCGACCCCGGCGATCTTAAGCGCCGCGAGCGGTTGCCTGACCTTCAAATCATTGTCCGCCCTCAGCCGGCGGCCGAGCTCGACGGCGGTCATGACATCGGCCATGCGCTTTTCGAGCACGAGGTCGCGCGCCGCGGCGTTCGCCGTCGGGAAGTCGCAGAGATGCACCGACTCGGGGTCGCTCGCGCCCTTCAGGTTCGTGTAGATCTCCTCTGCGATAAACGGCGTGAAGGGAGCGGCGACCTTCGCGAGCTGCACGAGAACATAGCGAAGCGTCCGGTAAGCGCAGAGCTTGTCGCCGTCATTCGTCGACTTCCAGAAACGGCGGCGGCTGCGGCGAATGTACCAGTTGGTAAGGTCCTCGACGAACTTGACGAACGGACGCACCGACTTCTGCAGGTCGTAGTCGTCCATCGCCGCAGTGACGTCGTTAATGAGCGTCTCCATCGACGAGACGATCCAACGATCCAGAACATTCGTAGCCACGAATGTTTCTGGATCGTTGCCCTCCGTAGCCTTGGCGAAGGAGGGCTTCAAAACCTCCGCGTCCGCAAACCCGTCCACGTTCGCGTAGGTCACGAAGAACGAGTAGGCGTTCCACCACGGAATCAAGAGGTCGCGCATGAGCTGCTGCACGCCCTTCTCGCTGAACTTGAGCGACTCGGCCTTCACGACTGGCGAGTAGATCATATAGAGCCGAATCGCGTCCGCACCGTAGGTGTCGAGCATCTTCGTCGGATCGGGATAGTTCTTGAGCCGCTTGGACATCTTCTTGCCGTCCTCCGCGAGCACCAGTCCGTTCACGATCACGTTCTTGTACGGACTCTGATCGAAGAGGCAGGTGCCCAAGACCATAAGCGTATAGAACCACCCGCGCGTCTGGTCAAGGCCCTCGGCGATAAAGTCGGCAGGGAAGATCTTATCGATCTCTCCACCTCCACCTACTTTCTCCACCTCGCGCTGGCCCATGTAATGGGCCTGCGCGTACGGCATCGAGCCGGACTCAAACCAGCAGTCGAGCACCTCGGGCGTGCGGTGATAGGTCTTGCCGTCCTTCTTGATGACGACCTTATCGACGAAATGCTTATGGAGGTCCGTCACCTTCTCGCCCGAGAGTTCCTCCAGTTCCTTGATGGATCCGACGCAGATCATGTCATCGGGATCCGCGTCGTTGATCCACACGGGGATGCAGCTTCCCCAGAAGCGGTTGCGGCTGATGTTCCAGTCGCGCGCCTCTTCGAGCCAGTTGCCAAAGCGCTTCTCGCCCACATACGCCGGCGTCCAGTGTACCTTTGCGTTATTCTTCGCAAGCCGCTCATGGAGATCCTCGACCTTCACGTACCACGCATCAATCGCGCGGTAGATGAGCGGCGTGTCGGTGCGGTCGCAGAACGGATACGAGTGGGTGATCGTCGCCTGATGGACGAGTTTTCCTTCTGCCTTCAGCCGCTTGATGATGTCCTTGTCACAGTCCTTGCAGAAGCGCCCCTTATACTCCGGCACCTGGTCGGTGAACGCGCACGCCTGGCCGAGCGGATCGACGATGGCGTCCATGCCGGCCTCCTTGCAGACGCGGAAGTCGTCCTCGCCGTACGCCGGCGCGATATGGACGAGACCAACGCCGTCATCCGTCGTCACGTAGACGTCATTAAGAACGCGGAACGCGCCTTCGGACTTCTTGTCCGCAAAGTACGGAAAAATCGGCTCATACTCGGTGCCTTTCAGGTCGGAACCTTTGAACTCCGCAACGAGTTCGTACTGCTCTTCCTTTTTGAAGATGTGCGGAAGACGCGCCTTCGCCATCACATAGACCGGCCGCTTCTCATCCGTCACATCGCGCACCGCGACATAGTCGATGTCCGCGCCCGCGCAGATCATCAGGTTTTCCGGGAGCGTCCACGGCGTCGTCGTCCAGATAAGGAGATAGACCATCGACTCCTCCTTAAGGAGCTTGTCTACCGCATTCTCTCCACCTCCACCTATTTTCTCTGCTCTCGACCGTGCGCGCACCCGCACGGTCACCGTCGGATCCTGCACGTCCTTGTAGTTCGAGCCCGCCTCGAAGTTGGAAAGCGGCGTCGAGAGCTTCCAGCTGTAGGGCATGATGCGGTGCGACTTATAAACGCGGCCCTGATTCCAGAGCTGCTTGAAAACCCACCAGATCGTCTCCATGAACTCGGGGTTCATGGTCTTGTAGTCGTGGTCGAAATCGACCCAGCGACCCATGCGCGTGACGGTCTTCTTCCACTCCGAGACGTATTTAAGCACCATCGAGCGGCACTGCTCGTTGAACTTGTCGATGCCGAGCTCGCGGATCTCGGGGGCTCCGGCGACGCCGAGCGCGTCCTGCGCCAACGCCTCGATCGGGAGCCCGTGGGTATCCCACCCGAAGCGGCGCTCCACATACTTGCCGCGCATCGTCTGGTAACGCGGCACGATATCCTTGATGGTACCCGCCAGAAGATGCCCGTAGTGCGGTAGCCCCGTTGCGAACGGAGGCCCGTCATAGAACTTATAGCGCTCCTTACCCTCGTTCTTCTTCAGCGATTTTTCAAAAGTGCCGCGCTCTTCCCAAACCTTGAGGATGTTCTCCTCCATCTGCGGGAAAGCGACTTTGTTCGATACGGGCTTAAACATCTTAAAAAAATCCCCTTTTGCGTTTAACTGGATATTATATCATAAAAGGCCGATATGCCTCACCGCCGCGAGGAAGGCCGACTTCTCGGCGGCGGAATCGCCCTGGCCTTGTTCATAGACCGTTTTGCCGCCAACCACCGTCTTGACGACATCCGCGGCCTGCATCGAGTGAACGATGAGATTGGCGATGTCCAACCGCGGCAGCAGATGCGGACGGTCGAGATCGACCACGCAGAGATCGGCGCGCTTGCCGACCGCCAGCTCTCCGGCATCGTCGATCCCGAGCGCCTTCGCTCCGTTCACCGTCGCCATGTCAATGACCTCCCAGGGCGAAAGCACCGTAGGGTCGCATCTGAGCCCCTTGTGAATCAGCGAAGCGAGATGCATTTCCTCGAACATGTCGAGATTGTCGTTGGACGCGCAACCGTCCGTTCCCAGGGCCACATTGACCCCCAGTTCCTTCGCTCGCCAGATTCGCGCGAAGCCGCTCCCCAGCTTCATGTTGCTGGACGGATTGTGAATAAGCGAAACGCCCTTCTCGGCCATAATCCGAAAATCGTCATCGGTACACCACACGCAATGCGCCGCATAGCCGCCGCAGTCAAGGATTCCCGTCTCGGCAAGATAGGCGATCGGCGTTTTGCCATGGCGTGCAATGCATTCGCGATGCTCCTGTTCCGTCTCGGAAACATGGAAGTGGAGCGGCCGCTTCAGCTCGCGATTCGCCGCCGCGATTCCGCGGCAGAAGTTTTCGTCGGTCAGATACTCGGAATGAATGCAGAAATCCATCCGCACCTCCGCCCCGCCCGGCTCAACCCCCTCAAGCGCTTCCCGCACCGACCTCACGCATTCCTCCAGCCGCCCCGGGATAAAGGACAGCCCCACGCGGCAGACCCTCGCGTTAATCCCGCACGCGGCAAACGCGCGCGCGCCCATCTCGGGAAAATCGTACATGTCGGCAACCGTCGTCGTGCCGCCCGCGAGCATTTCCCGCGCGCCCCACACCGCGCCCGCATACACGTCCGCCGGGGACATCTTCGCCTCCACGGGAAAGATGGCCTCGTTAAGCCAGCGCTGGAGCGGCAGCCCGCTCCCCAGCCCGCGCACGAGCGTCATCGCCGTATGCCCGTGACAGTTGACGAGTCCCGGCATCACCAGCATCCGTGCCTGTGCGGCAACGGCCGGATCGTCAACCAGACGAATCGCGGCGATTCGCCCGTCCTTCACCTCCAGCGTACCGCAGGCAACGCGGTGACCGGGCAGGACAAGCTGCGCATTATCGATCGTCAGGTCGTTCATTTCAGCATCAGGGCCGCACAGAGCTTCGCAAAACGCGCGGGATTCGGCACCGGCGAACCCTCGGCCACCAGGGAAAGCGAATAGAGCAGTTCGATCGCATCGGCGAGCTGCTCCCCCGTAAGTCCCTTGACCTTTTCAATCAGCGGATGCGTGCCGTTAAGCTCCAGAATGCGCTTCTCCTTGGGCATTTCCTTGTTCATCGCGCGCATCATCCGCTCCATCGCCGGCGAAAGCCCGCCCGCCGACTGCACGAGGCAGCACGGCGAGTCGGCGAGCCGCGTCGAGAGCCGCACCTCGGCGAGGTCGGAGTCGAGCTGCTGCTTGATCGCCTCCATCAGCGGCTTTAAGTCCGCCGCGGTCTTTTCGTTGGCGGTCTTCTCCGCCTCGCGTTCGGTCTCGGTGCCAAACTGGACATCGCCGCGCGCGAGATCGACAAACTTCTTGCCCTCGAACTCTCCAAGCGAATCGACCAGCCATTCGTCCACTGGATCGCAGAAGAGGAGCACGTCGCACTGGTGCTTCAGCGCCTGCTCCAGTTGTGGCGAAGTGCGCGCGACCTCGGGCTTCGCGGCACAGAGGAAGTAGATGTCGTTCTGTCCGGGGGCGAGGTGCTTCACGTAATCGGCGAGAGTGATGCGCGCACCCGGATCCGACTTCGCCGACGGGAAGAGCGCCAGCTTCTTGATCCGTTCCGCATTCGCGTAGTCGGAGCGGATGCCCTCCTTGAGCACGCACCCGAAGGCGTCCCAAAACTTGCGGTAGTCGCTCTTCTCGCCCTCCTTCGCCGCGCCGGAGCTCTTCTGCATCTCCTCCAGCGTCGAGAGGACCTTGGCGGTGACGGCGCTCTTGATCTTGGCGATCACCGCGTCATCCTGCAGCATCTCGCGCGAGACATTGAGCGGCAGATCGGCGGAATCCACCACGCCCTTCACGAAGCGGAGATAGTCGGGCAGGAGCCGCTCGAAGTCATCGCCGATGAAGACATTGCGCACATAGAGCGAAAGCCCGCGCTTCTGCTCGGGAAGATAGAGATCCATGCCCGCCTCGGCAGGGAGGAAGAGGAGCGCCTTGAATTCCACCGCCCCCTCGCCCGAGAACGGAATCGTCTTCAGCGGCGCCTTCCAATCGTGGGTGAGATGCTTGTAGAACTCATCGTACTCATCCTGCTTCACCTCCTTCTTGGCGCGCTTCCAAAGGGCGATCTGGGTATTGAGCGGCTTCGCCTCGCGCTCCTCGCGGCGCTTCTTGTCCTCGTCCTTCTCGTCCTTCACGTTAAGCTCACGGAAATAGACGGGCGTCGCGATGAAGTCGGAATAGGTGCGAATGAGCTCGGAGATGCGCCAGAAGTCGAGATACTCCTTCTGATCGTCCTTGAGGTGCAGTGTCACCGAAGTGCCGGGGAAGTCGCGCTCGCCGTCACCGAGCGTATAGCCGCCGTCCACGCCCGATTCCCAGCGAAACGCCGCGGAAGTGCCGCGCTTCATCGAATCGACGGTCACGCGGTCGGCCACCATGAAAGCGGCGTAGAAGCCGACTCCGAACTGACCAATGAATTCGGGAAGGTCGGCGCCGCCCTTTTCCTTCAGCGCCTGACGGAAGGCCTTGGTGCCGGAGGAGGCGATGGTGCCGAGGTTCTGTTCGAGTTCCGCGGCATCCATGCCAATGCCGTTATCGGAGATCATCAGCGTTCCGGCGGACTTATCGACGGAGATGGTGATCTGGAAAGTGGGGTTATCGGCGAGCAGCCCCTTGTCGGTAAGCCCCTCGAACTTCGCCTTATCGATGGCGTCGGAGGCGTTGGAGACGAGCTCGCGGAGAAAGATCTCCTTCTTGGAATAGAGGGAATTGACGACGAGATTCAGCATCTCGGCGATTTCGGCTTTGAATTCACAAGTTTTCTTTTCCATAATTTTTGAGTTTGCTTGAGTTTAGGTTAACCGTTAGAAATCATGCCTGCGTGAGGTGTGCGTACCGTTCGAAAAGCCGCGAGACGATTTCCGGCTCAGTGAGGTCAGCCGGCCAGCCGTAGGCCTTCAAGACCGCCGCGTCATTCGCCGCGTGTGCCTTGCGGAGCTCCGGCGGCATCGTCAGCGGATCGTAAAGGTCGGCTAAAGAGGAATCGGGATAGAGCGCACGGGCGTCAAGGATCCCCTGCGCGGTCTTCTCGATCGCTGTTTTAAACTCCAATTCATCCGCCATTTCACTAACGTTCCGAACCCCCTTGACGCCAAAAATCGAAAATGCTAAACTCTTTATCGAACCGGGGGTACTGGACAGTGCGGAGCAATCCGAAGACCCAGATCGCAAGCCCCCGGATTTTTCTTTTATGTCCGCACGGCCTCCCCTCACGCCCTCGAATTCGTGCCCTGTCATCCGCGCCACCGGCTCGCCACAGAGGAACGCGGCAATTTTCTCATGGCCTAACTTCGACTCTTCCGACGATTCACTAACCTTCCGTGACGGCCACGGAAAGTTGTTATAAACTATCGCGGCAGAATAACGATAATCGGATTTCAACCGCCCGCACACCGTCCGCATCCACGCCATATGCACGGACGAGGTGAGAACGCCGAAATGGTAGAGCGTGGCACCAGGAACAACAAGATTTGTATTGGCCGCGATAACATCAGGCGTCATAAAACCAATCGGCAAATAATCTCGCCGTTCGGAAGAAACCTCTGGTAGAATCAGATAATTGCCGTCAAGCGGTGGCGTCGAAAAGAAGAGATAAGGTTTCTCCGCCATTGCTCTCGTCGGTGCCGCCGTACTCGCCAAACGCATTTCACGCACAGCTTGCAAGCGTCGCATGACCTCGCTTGAACTGTGATAAACAGATGGCGCAATATCTTTTAGCCAAAGGCAATAACGAACCTCGTTGTTGTTGATGAAATCTTTCGCTCCAACATAGCGACGAACACAATCGCCAAGGTCGGGGTTCTTTTTCAACAACACATCTCTCTCTTCTTGAGACAAGATCAAGTTCCCTCCGTCAGAAGGATAGCATCCCTTGGTCATCTTCGGGACATCGCAAATCGAGCTGCCGCGGCTTTCGATAACGGTGTTTGGCGCATCCACGAGATAAGGGTTGATGTTTTGCACCTCATGGCGATTGCCGTTTTCGTCGAAGATCACCTTGACACACTGCGGCGGTTTCATCGAAACCGCCCTACCATCGCTCGGTAGGGCGGCATCGACGATGCCCCCGTCTGCCCTCGCATGAAACCCGATGATGACGCAATGGACGTGCGCCTTGTCAAAGGATTCGTTATCCCAGCGGAAGGTGCGCCACGCGAAATCAATCACCACACCGTACTCGTCAAGCAACTTGCCCCAAAGTGCCGCGACTTGTTCGCCCTGGGTGATTGAATTGGTCGCAACAAATGCCGCCTTAGTCATCGTACCGCGCATCAATTCCGCCGCCTTGTAATACCATGCGCCGACATAATCAATACTGTTGACCCGCTTGCCCTTCCCGAATATCTCAACAGCCTCGTTCTTCTGCTCCGCAGTCATCATCGACGCCCCCACGAACGGCGGGTTGCCCATAACGAAGGATTTCCCACTTTTCGCGAAAAGTGGGAAATCCTTCGTCCAATCCATCCGAAGCGCGTTGCCCTCGACAATGTGCGCGGAGTCGGTGAGCGGCAAGGGCGTGAAGTTCTTCGAGAGGATGCGGTTAGTCTGCTCCATCATCTTGCACTCGGCAATCCACATCGCGGTCTGGGCGACCGCCACGGCAAAGTCATTGATCTCAATCCCGTGGAACTGGTTGATCGAGACATGGATGAGCTTGCGGTCGCCGAGGTCGAACTGACCCTGTCCCTTGAAGCGGAGCTCCAGCGCCTTGTTCTCCAATCGGCGGAGCGAAAGATACGTTTCGGTCAGGAAGTTGCCACTGCCGCAGGCCGGATCAAGGAACGTGAGCGAACCGAGGTGCTTCTGGTAGTCCTCCAGCGCGGCGTTGCGTTTCTTCAGGTTCGGCACGCGGCGGATTTTCTCAAACTGCGCCGTCAGGTCGTCGAGGAAGAGCGGATCGATCACCTTGTGGATGTTCTCCTCGCTCGTATAGTGCATTCCCTCCTTGCGCCGCGTCTCGGGATTGAGCGTACTCTCGAACACCGCGCCGAAGATGGTCGGCGAGATCTCGCTCCAGTCAAACCGCTCGGACGCCTCCTTCAGCAAAATCTTCGCCGACTTCTCGGAGAACGGCGCAATCGGGACATCCTCTTTAAAGAGAAGCCCGCCGACATACGGAAACGCCTTCAGCTCCTCGCTGACGTACGGCCCCCGATCCTCCGGCTTCTGGCGCAGAACCTTGAAGAGTTCGCCGAGCTGAAGGTGGATCGAACTGAAATGGAACTTGCGAAGAAAATCGAGGAACTGGTCCTTCGCGAACACCCCCGCGTCCTCGGCGTACACGCAGAAGACGAGCCGCACACAGAGTTTGTTGAGGTTCTTCAGGACCTCGGGATCCTTCGCGCTCTCGCCGCACTGCTCTAAAAAGGCATTGTAAAGTTTGCCGACGACGCGCCCGGCCTTAACCGAGACCTCGAGTTCCTTCGCGCGGATCGCATCCGCCGACTGGACGAGAAACTGGAGCCGATGGCATTCCTTCGGCAGGTCCGCAAGCGCAATCCGCTGAAAGGCCGTCTCGGGACGATCCGCCTCCATGTCGTGGATACGCATCTCATCGAAGTTACACACGACGATCCAGCGAGCCTTCTCGCTGAGCGGACGGTTGTTGTCGTAATTCCACGCCTGTTGGAACGGGGTCTGCCCGCGATGGTGCGCCTGCGGCGCGTCCAGGTCGATGCCGCGGGACTTGTGCTCAATCAGGACCTTCGTCGAGGGAATCCACGCATCCAGCGACTTAGTCGTCCCGTCGTTGAAGTAAACGGGTTTTTCGTAGTCGATGAACCGCTTGAGATCCGTGACCCCCAGCACTTCGCCCAGCAGCGAATCCCAGAACTGGTGGCATTGGCTTCGTTCCGAGCCCCCCTGCGCCGACCAGTACGCGACAAACTTCTCCGCGGCCGCTTGCTGTCCACTGAAAGCCATTGTCAATTGCCCGCCGCCCTCATCCTTTGAAAATAAAGAACACCGCAGCGAGGATACACACCCCCGCGGCGGCATAGTTCCACGAAATCGATTGCCGCATCACCAAGAGCGAAAACGGCACGAACACCGTCAGCGAGATCGCCTCCTGCACGATCTTGAGCTGAGCGAGCGACATCGTCTTCGCCCCAATGCGGTTCGCCGGCACGAGAAGGCAATACTCGCCGAGGGCGATCAGCCACGAGACGAGGACCACCTTCCACAGCGGCGCTTCGCCCATGTTCTTCAAGTGCCCGTACCAAGCGTAGGACATGATGAAGTTCGACATTACGAGCATACCGACGGTAATCCAGGAGACAGAATGCATAGTGTTGGATATTATACCATATGGAGACGCCGCTTATGGTATAATGTCTCCTATGGCTAAGATTTCCGTCATCATTCCCACCTACAACCGCGCGCAGATGGTCTGCGACTGCGTCAGGAGCGTCCTCGCCACGAACTACCCCGAGCTGGAGGTAATTGTGGTGGACGACTGCTCGCCGGACGACACCGGGGCGCGAATCGCCGCGGAATTCGGTAACGACAGCCGCGTCAAATACACAAGGAATAAGCAGAACTCACAATCCGCGATCTCCCGTAACAACGGAGCCCGCCTCGCAGATGGCGAATTCCTGTTCTTCCTCGACGACGACAACATTCTGCGCGCCAACATCTTCACCGAGATGCTCGCCTGCTTCGATCGCCACTCTGAAGCCGGGCTCGTTGCGCCACTGACCCTGCATCACGGCTCCGGGGAGGATCCTCTGGTCTGGACGGTCGGCGCGGATTTCCACCGCTGGACTTCGCGAACCAATGACGCGACCAACGGCAACATTCCTCTCTCTCAGGTTTTGCAGATGCCGCAAGATCTTCCCACCACCTACAGCCCAAACGCCTTCTTGGTCAAGCGCGAAGCCCATGAGAAAGTCGGCGGCTTTGACGAACACATGCGAATGCAATATGACGAATCGGATTACGGTTGGCGCATCCTTGAAGCCGGGTATTCCGAATTCATCGCCCGTGATGCCATCACCGATCACTATGGATACACAAACCCCAGCGAGGTGCCGGCTCTTCGCGCCGTGGGCATGGAAAACGCCAAGCGTACCTACTGCTTCGCCCGCAACCGTATGATCTTCGCACGCCGCCACTTCAGCCCACTTCAGGCCGCCGTAATCTCCATCTTCTGGGCGCCCGTCTTCGCCGCCTACTACTGCCAACTGGCCCTCCGCCACCGCCGCCCGGATATCGCCTGGGCCTATCTCCGCGGCACTTTTAGGGGCATGCTGGGGCTATGACCGCCCCTGTGCAATGGCTCATCCGCAAGCTTTCCCTCCTTGCCTGAGAGAACCGTCTAAACGCCAATCCAAAGCTAATGTCATTATGGAATGGTATTGACGCCTTCCAGGTCGTCTTCAACCTGCCATACGAAGCTGTGGACTGCTTCCAATACACCGACCCGACTGTCGTCCCCGCGCAAACATTCCTCAGCCAACTGGCATAACAAAAGTGAAAGACGCATTGCCTCTGACCGCCCTTCTAGACAAGCCGTGATGCCGCTCACCCATGCACCATAAGTGACGGCACCATTGCGAGGACTTCGTTGGAATCAACGCCGAACTGTACGACGAACGGCTCAGCGGACTCTCCGACGCCAAGCGCGTCCTCATCGAGGCCCTCGCCCGCGAACCCATCGCCAAGTTCGACGAGGGCTATCGGAAACGCCATTGCCTCCCCGTCACTTCGACACTCCACACCGCGCTCGGCGAACTCGTCGATGCCGGTCTTGTCGATCGTACACCCGAACAAATTCGCCTAGCCGATCCCTTCTTCGCGCACTACATCCGAGGTAAAATCACCACCGTCTTCGCCGTCCTCAAGGCCCTCGACTGCACCCTCGCCATGCTCCGGCAAAAGCCAGATTGTAGAAAATGAGCACAGTCACCCTTATCATACCGGTCTATAACGGCGCGAGATTCCTGCCGGCGCTTCTCGACAGTGTCATCAACCAGACCTCAAAGGACTGGAACTGCATTTGCGTCAATGACGGATCAACTGACGATTCTCTTTTCATTCTCTGACGTTCTGCGGACAAGGACAACCGGATAACTGTCATCGGCCAGCCGAACGGTGGATGCGGCACTGCGCGAAACACCGCCATGCAATGCGTCTCGACGCCCTTCGTGACATTTGCCGACCAGGATGATATCCTCCATCCACAGGCCTTCGAGATTGCCCTTAAGGCAATTGGATCCTCGAATGTAGATTGCCTCTGTTTCGGATTTGAACGTTTCCAAGGAGAGCCATCCTTCCGGCCGATAACCGACCCGCCAACAATCAGCCGGGCCAACAAAAACGGCACGACACTGATTACCGGCGATCACAAGAGTTGGCCGATTTTCGTCTGGCGGCATATCTTCAGGACGAACGCCGTCCGCGGCATCCCCGTTTGACTGGCCGTGGACTGACGGCGGTTATACTCCTCCGTAAACCATTGCTTGACGATCTTCATGAACTTCCCAACGTCATACATCCGCTTGCGAACACCATCCAGCCATTCCCTGGCGCGAAGATCATCGCCTCCCTTGCGCCATTGTGCGAGTTGGATTTCTGCCGCTCGGCGTGCTTTCTCCCCCTTTAATATCCCGTAACGTCGCAGCACCTCTTCTTCATCAACGATTTCCGGATGAGGCAGATAGACAAGCAGATGGAAGTGATTCGATAAAATACACCAGCCAAGCAACCTCAGCCCGGCGAACTCGGAGGACCTTCGAATGAACTCGATGATGTCATTCCTCTCGCTTTCGCCGAGAAAGAATACTCGGTGTGCGATACGGCTCGTGATGTGATGAACCGAATCATACTCATGAACACGATTATTCGACGATGACATACGGCTATTATACCATAAAACAGGTCAGACCTGTTTT
>JAZUHK010000074.1:0-3058 GCA_045641645.1 Kiritimatiellia bacterium | reverse complement strand
GAAAGACCTATGTCAGGGCGGTCAAACGCAGGCCCAAGCCGTATCCGTTGCTGATGAAATCGCGCGATGAATATGCGCCAGAGGAGGTGAAATGACGCTTAAGTTAGCGGCATTCGGGTTAGACCCTGCACAGACCCGACAAGAAGATAATGAGAATAATCGCCGGCACACCATATGCACAATAACCACGGAGAAAAGCCGGTATCTTCAACCCTTCGCCCGCATTCGCTTCGGCACAAAACTTCTCCCAGCCCCAGCCGAAACGACGCGTGCAGTAGAGCGCAAAACCAAGCGAACCGAGCGGCAAGAGGATATTGCTCAAGATGAAATCCTCCAGATCCAGGACATTCGTACCCGCACCCAGCGGCTGAAACGACGACCAGAGATTGAAACCGAAGACGCACGGGAGCGACAGGAACGAAACCCCGAACGCAACCACCAGCCCCGCACGCCGCCGCGTCCAACCGAAATAATCCATCAACCCCGCAATCAGGGCCTCGAAAACTGCCAGCACCGTCGTCAGGGCCGCAAAGGCCATGAAGACGAAGAAGACCGCGCCCCACATCCGCCCACATGGCATGTGGTTGAAAATCTGGGGAAGCGTCACGAAGACGAGCCCCGGCCCCTGCCCCGGTTCCACGCCAAAGGCGAAACACGCAGGCAGGATGATAAGCCCCGCCGCCAACGCCACCAGCGTATCGACCGCGGTGACCTGCGCCGCCTCTCCCAGCAGCGACCGTTCCCGGCCGATGTAGCTGCCGAAAATGGCCATCGCTCCGACCCCCAGCGAAAGCGTGAAGAACGCCTGGTTGAGCGCCATCGTCGCCACCTTCATCACCCCCGCCGCACGCAGACGGGCTAAATCTGGCGCGAGGAAATACTTTAGCCCCGCCATCGCCCCCTTCTGCATAATGCTATTCGCCGCCAGAAAGGCGATGAGCACGAGCAGCGCAAGCATCATCCACTTCGAGACGCGCTCCAGCCCCTGCCTAAGCCCCGCCATGCAGATAAGCGCCGAACCCACTGAAACGCCGGCCATCGCGGCCGCCTGTAGGCCGGGACGCGCCAACATCCCCGAAAACACCGCGCCAATCGCCGCGGTATCCAGCCCCACGAAATCGCCGACTATGGTCTTCCAGAAGTAGATGAGCATCCAACCGGCAACCGTCGTGTAGAAGATCATGAGACAAAGGCAGCCGCAGAAGCCCGCGACTCCGTGGATACGCCAGGCCTTCCGCTCTGGCGTCAACACCCCATGCGCTTTTGCGAGCGACCGCTGCGACGCACGCCCGACGGCAAACTCCATCGTCAGGACCGGCACGCCCACCAGCATCAGCGCCAAAAGATAGAAGGGAAAGAACCAGCCGCCGCCCGCCTGCCCGACCACATAGGGGAAACGCCAAACATTGCCGAGCCCAATCGCACACCCGGCGGAAAGGAGAATGAAACCAAGCCGACTGGAGAGACGTTCGCGCATGACCTCGGTCAGATGGCCCGGATAGTGGGAGCCGGCGGCTGGTTATAGACGCGGGAATTCGGCGGCACCGAATGAATGAGCCACACGCTGCCGCCGATTTCCGAATCGTGGCCAATCGTGGTATCGCCGCCGAGGATCGTCGCTCCGGCATAAATGACCACATTGTCCTCGACATTCGGATGGCGCTTGATGCCCTTGACGAGCGCCCCCGTCTCGGGATCCTTCTGAAAACTCTTTGCCCCCAGGGTGACGCCCTGATAGAGCTTGACGTTCCTGCCGATGACCGTCGTCTCGCCCACCACGACGCCCGTTCCGTGGTCGATGAAGAAATGCTCGCCGATTGTCGCGCCCGGATGGATGTCGATGCCCGTCTTCGAATGCGCAAGCTCCGACATGATGCGCGGGATGATCGGCACCTTCAGGTTGTAGAGCTCGTGCGCGAGCCGATGGATCGTCACCGCGTAAAGCCCCGGATACGCCATCACGACCTCCATCGGACGCGTTGCCGCGGGATCGCCCTCGTACGCCGCCTGCACGTCGGTCTCGACCAGCCGCTTCACCTCCGGAAGCCGCGCGACGAACGCCGCAACAATCGCCTTCGCGTCGGCCCCCGGCATCAGCATCGCGATTTCCTTCTCCAGTTCCGCGGCGATCTCGGCCGTCGTATCCTTGGAGCCGAGTTCGCCGTAGACACACGGATGCAGGAGCGCGAGGCCCCTTTTCACAATCAGCGCGATTCTCTGCGGCAATGTCATAATCTGACATATTATACCAAATCGGCGCTCCCAAATGAGGATTCCGTCTCAAGGAATCCCCGTGCGTCAAAGCAGGATGTTCAGCATTTCGGCGACAACCCTGCCGCTTTTGAGGAGCGACTCCTCGGAAACCTTGTCCATGGTGTCCTGCGGCGTATGCCAGTGGGAATTGGACGGCCCGTAATTGAAGTCAATGAGATCGATGGCCTTGAATCCCTTCTCCATGAACGCGACGTGATCGTCCTTCACAAGCTCGTTGCTGAGCTTCACGAGTTCGGGGTAGCCGACGCGCTTCGCGGCATGAAGCGCGATCTTCGCCAAGGTCGGCGAGCCGTTGGAGGGAATGGAGATGTCAAGACCCTTGTCGCCGAGCATGTCCACGCAAATGACCGCCTGCACCTTGCGGCTCTTCCCCTCGAGGTATTCGGCAGCCCGCTTCGAGCCCCAGAAGCCGTCGTTCGGACCGTAGTTCCTCATGCACTCCTCGCCATCGGTCCAAACCAGCATCAGGTTCCCCTTCGGCTCCCGCCAGTTCGAGAATGCGTTCGCGAGCCCGATCAGCAATCCCGACGTGGACGCCCCGTCGTTCGCGCCGGGACAACCCGTCCCCGGCTTGGTATCGTAATGCGAGACGACGACGACCCAGCGATCGTTCGTCGTGCCGCACTTGAACTCGGCGTAGAGATTGGTGAACTCCTTCATCCCGTTCGGCGTCTCCGCCCTGAATGCATCGCGGCGGACATCCGCTCCCGCCGCGCTCGCGGCATCGAGGATGCGATTGGAGGCAATGCGACCGCAAATGGTACCGGCGTCACGAGGTGTGCAG
>JAZUHK010000073.1:0-2750 GCA_045641645.1 Kiritimatiellia bacterium | reverse complement strand
ATCGAGTAGAGAATCACGGCGAACGTGGTCACCTTGATGCCCGCCGCCACCGAACCAGGGGCGCCGCCGATGAACATCATCCACTCGTAGATCTCGATCGTGGGAACGCGCAGCTGCTCCAGCGGAATCACCGTGAACCCGCAGGAACGCGGCGTGACGGCCTGGTAAAACGCCACCCAGAGCTTCTGCCCCCACCCGAAGTCCCTCAGCGCTCCAGACCATTCGCAGGCAAGGAAGACGAGAAAGGCGAACGCCGTCAGGTAAAGCGAAAACCGCAGCACGACCGAACTGTGCAGGGAAAGCCGTCCGCGCGCACCGGACTTCCGCCGCAAGAACTTGAACGTGCAGATGTTGTAGATGACAAGAAAACCGATGCCGCCGAGAATCGTCTCCAGCGCCAGGACAACGAGGACGAACGGATCCGCCGCGAACCGCGCAAGCGAATCCGGATAGACGCTGAAGCCGGCGTTGCAGAAGCTCATCACGGAAAAGAACGCCGAAAGATACCAGTCGTGAAAGCGACAGCAGAGAAGCCCGGCGCCAACCGTCTCGACAACGAGCATCGAACCGACGATCCAGAAGATGAGACCTTTCACACCGCGGATTTCGGCCGACCCGTAGGCATTCATCAGCGAGAACTCGCTGGCATACGAGAGGCGCCGTCCGATGGCAACCAGGAGGAACGTGCCGAGCGCCATCAACCCGAGAGCACCGAGTTCGACGAGGATCATGAGGTCAATCTGGCCGGCGAAGGAAAACTCACTCGCGATGTCAACGACCGAAAGTCCCGTCACGCAGACCGCCGAACAGGCCGTGAACGCCGCGTTCGACAAGTTTCCCCACGCACCGGACGCCTGCGCCCAGGGGGAGGAAAGCGCAATCGCGCCGAGGGCAATCAGCGCGAGAAACCCGAAGACAATCGAAAGCCGCCCCCTCATCCGAACTTCCCCTTCTCCTTGAGCCAGATTGCCCAGATCGAAATCTCGTAGAGGATGCAGAGCGGGATCGCCATGAAGATCTGGCTCATCGGATCGGGCGGCGTCAGGAACATCGAGAGAAAGAACGCCAGCACAATCGCCACGCGCCGCTTCTCCCGAAGCGTCTTCGAGGTGAGGATGCCGAACCAGCCGAGCACGAACAGGATGAGCGGCATCTGGAAGACGAGCCCGAAGGCGATGATGGTCTTGAGAACGATCGCGATGTAGTTCTCGATCCGCAGGATCTCCATCTCGAACCCGACCCAGCGGTTGATCGCCTGAAACGCCTTGACGACCATCGGCAGCGTCTTCGAGTAGGCGATCGCGACGCCGCCGAGGAAGAACGCCGTCCCCACCATCATGATCGAGAGAATCACCGCCTTCTCGCGGTTCGTGAGCGCGGGAAAGACAAAGCGCAGGATCGCATAGACGATGAACGGGAACGCCAGCGCCGTCCCGCCCCAGCCGGCGATGGAAATGATCGCGGAAACGCCGGACGTAAGGTCGAGGCCCTGCAGAAGCTTGCCGTCCTCTCCCGCCGGAGACTTCAGCCAGGCCATGATCCACGGCGTGCACACGCCTGCGATCGTCGCGCAGACCGCCCACGCCCCCGCGCCAAACACGATCATGTCCCGAAGCGCCATCAGGTGCTCCAGGAGCGGACGCGGCGGATCGTTCCGCTCGTCAGGATTCTTGATGAGGTTGATCGCCATTCGCCTGTCCGCCTTCGCCTTGGTCTTCGACCTTCGCCTCGACCCCCGCCTTCCCTTCGCCTTCGACTATCGACTTCGCCTCCTCTTCGGCCTTGCGGAACTCGCGCTCCATCTCAAGGTCCATGTCCATGAGCTGCCGCTTGAAGCTCTCGGCCCCGCGGGGGAATTTCGAATAGTACGGGCCGATCTTGCGCGCCGTCGACGGAAGGTTCTTCGGCCCGATGACAACAAGAAGAACGGCGAGCAGTACCAACCACTCGCCGGCCCCAACGCTATCGAAAACAATCGCTAACGTCATTCAGCAAACTTACTTCTGGTAGATCGCGAACTCGCCGCGGCGGTTCTTCGCCCACGCGCTCTCGTCGTGCCCGTCGACCGCCGGCTTCTCGGCGCCGTAGCTGCGCGTCTGGATGCGGTCGGCCGTAATGCCGCTCTGCACGAGGTAGTTGCGGATGATGATCGCGCGGTTCTCGCCGAGCGACATGTTGTACTCGCTCGAACCACGCTCGTCGCAATTGCCCTCGACGACCACCACGCGGTCGGTCTTCGCCGTCAGGTGCTGCGCGACCGCATCGATCTTGCCGAGCTCGCCCTGCGGCACGACCGTCGAGTCGAAGCCGAAGTAGACCGGCGCGAAATCGACATCCGTGCAGCGGGTGTAGAGGTCTTCAAACTTGCCCTCGGAGGCGCTGGAAATCGACCCCTCCTGCGCGGAAATGTCCTGCGCGTTGATGTCGCTGCCGCCAGCGCCCTTGCCGCCCTTTCCGGCCTTGTCATACTTGCAGCCCGTGGTCGCAATCGCAAGGGCCACCGCGAAAACCGCCATAATCGTCGAGAACTTCATTTGTTATCTCCTTAGAGTGTATGGAAATTGCTTTGCGTATATAATAGCAAAAAAACCGCCGCGGGACAATACCCCTGCGCTTTGCCAGAGTGAACGCAACTTTAGATTTTGTTTAGATGGTCAAAGCATGGAAAGTAATGGTTGATTGGTTGAAGTAGAGGACAACTCCTTCTCCTACCCTCCCCGGGGAGGGACTTTCGTTTAGTCTGGCAAGCG
>JAZUHK010000072.1:0-2988 GCA_045641645.1 Kiritimatiellia bacterium | reverse complement strand
CAAATTTGAGGAAACCGAGCCAGACATAGTGCACTATGTCTGGATGAACCCCCGCGCTGATGAAGAGGAGCCAGATATAGTGCACTGTGTCTGTCGTGGAAGTGCATAACTCGCCTTGCGAATCGCGAACATTGCGAACATTGGAATCAGGAATCCGAACTGTCTCATGCTTAAACTTACACTCAGGTTGAGACAGTCGCGGACTATTCCTCGAAGTCGTCGTCTTCGGTGTCGTCTTCGGTGTCGTATTCGGCGGCGAGTTGACTTGCCTCGGAAGCGATCTGATCAAGTATGTCGATGCACTCCTTGGTGACCGGCCAGCGTTCGTTAATCTTGTTCCTCGCCGCGCGAAGGCTGAAAAGCGCCTGCTTGACCGCATCCAGATTCGGGTTGTACGGACGCGACGGCTTGCTTGGGCCGACCCTGACAAGGTTGTGCTCGACCTTCCCGTCATTCCGCACGTGACTCTGCGGCAGGACGCGGGCGTTGCGCTTCTTCCACCGGTAGGCCGTCGCACGCGAGACGCTGAAGAGCCGGATGATCTCGTCGATGGGGTACGGTCCGACCCCACTCTCCTCGGCGATTTCCGGCGTGAGCGGCGGAAGATTCGCGGGACGCGTCTCGGGCCGCTTCTTGGCGGCACGCTGGGACAGGTATTCCTCTGCGCGTCTCTTCGTCTCGGCACGCATCATGTCCGCGAGTTGCGCCTGCTTCTCACTTCGTCTTCGGGCTTCTGCTAAATCAAACGACACGGCAATCGAATCCCACGGCGGTTAGCGAAGTTTCTGAAGGCGAGCGGTCAGGATCGCGGCGAGATTATCGGCATTGTCGTGTTCGTGCGCGTTGATTTCGCTCCTGAACGTGCAGATTTCCTGATACACGCTGTCGGGATTCTTGTCACGGATGACGCGCTTGAACGTGTTGATGTTGTAGTCGTCCGACACGCGGCAGACTTTCATCGCCTCCTGAACCATGAGGGGCAAGGGGGCCTTTGGCTTGGCGTCCCGCGCGACCACGGGCTTCACGACCGCCTGGAAGGTCGGCAGTCCGAACAATTCCCCTGCGGTCAGGTACTCGTCCGGCGCTTTCGCGGGCGTCACCTCGGCCTTGACGGGCGGAGCGGTCCGCGGGGTGACGCTCGGCGGCGTAACGGGCGCTGCGACCGGCGCGGCAACGGGCGCGGCAACGGGCGCGGCCGGAGTCGCGGGCGCGGCGGGTGCCGCGACGGAAAGACGCGGGGATTCGTCCATCGACTTGTAGCGTTCGTTGCGCGTGGGCATCCGCTTGTGCGGGAAGAGGAACGTGTAGCGGTTGCTGGTGTTGCCGCCCTCGCGACTCTTTCCGCCGCTTTCCCATGTGATGATCTTCCGCGCCCGGAGTTTCTCCCGCGCCTTGCGAACCGCACGTTCGGTGAAATGGGTCAGTCTGGAGAGGGTGGGGTCGGACGGAAAGCAGCATTCGCCGCGTTCCTCGTTCGCAGTGTAGGCAAGGGCGAGGAGAACGGACATCTGCGTGCCGGACAACACCTCGTCTTCAAGGAAGGTGGCGTAGGAACTCTCGATCCGGCGGATGCTCATTTGCCGCGCTCCCCGAGGACGGCTTCGCGTTCCTTCATCGCGGCGGCGAAGCGTTCCGCCTCGCGGGCGCGGTACGGCTCCCAATCCTCCATGCTCTTGTAGTCCGCGGCGATCTGGAGTTCGTCGATGCCGTCATTGAACTGGTCGATGAGGTTCTCGATGTCCGTGTCGCGGAAATACGGCGTCGCTTCGCTTGTCCGGCGATACACGAGCGAGGCGGCGGAGAGGAATGACCGCGCGGCGGGGAAGGATCCGTAGCGCTTGGCCTGATGCGCGAGAAGGCACAGCAGATAGCGGAGATTGTTCAGCACCATCTTGTAGGTCGCATGCGTCTCGTCCAGCGCCATGAAGAAGTCGGTCTTCCGGTTCTGGTCGCGGAACCGCTCAAGCTTCGCGAGCGTGCCGTGGCTGATGGTTTTCTCCGCCGCGAGAATCTCATCGTCGGAGATGTTGTCCGCCGGATGCCAGGCCTCGAAGGTCACGAACGGACGAAACGCGAGAACCTTCCGCAGATCGTCCATGAAGGACTCGTTGGGCAGGCAATGGCGGTTCTCGGGATTGAGGTTCCCGTCCACGATCCCGCGGATCGAGTCGTCAATGGCGGTGAACGCCTCTTTTGTCTCGGCATCCATCGTGACGATGCCGCCCGCCGGTACCGCGCGTTGCTGGCTCGCGAGCGTTGCGATTTCAAACGTGCGCTCAAGAGCCGCCCTCAAGACCTTTACCTTATCTTCCATAGCCGATATTATAGCATTTCAGACACGGCAGCCGCGCACTCGGGACGGTCCTCGGCACCGCCGCCGCGAAGCTGTCTCATCCTGACTGTTATTTACAGGTTGAGACGGCGGCAAGCGCAGCTCCGTTTCAGCGGCGTTTCAACGATCTTCAGGGTTTCTCCTGCCACTCAACCTGCATCTTTTCGGGCTCGAAGCCCCTCCTCTTTCTTCCGTGTTCGATTCCGATGTTATCTTCAGGATTCTCTTCCGTGTTACACGGCACCTCGTTCCGTAGGTACGGCATGACGTTCCGTAGGGGAGCGGCACCTCGTGCCGTAGGGTCACGGACGCGAAAGCACCTGTTCGGCCCCGCTTGTCAGTTCGGCGAATAAGATTGAAGTCCCGACAAAATCCAACCTGAGGACTCGGGAAATCCAACCTCGGCGTTTTGGAATGCAACCTCTGGTTTTGACGAATCCAACCGGGTGCTTCGGAAGACGCAAGCGGGGCTCGCGGCGAATCCAAGGACTGGACGAGTCCGAGAGGGGTTTCTGTGGAATCCAATCGGCCTTCTATGAAATCGCATCTGTCTTACTATGAAATCTCGTCGGCCTTACTATGAAATCGCGCCGGGGTTTAGATGAATTCCATTAGGGGTTCCTGTGGTTTCGGACAGGGCATCGCGCCGCGTCCCA
>JAZUHK010000071.1:0-56309 GCA_045641645.1 Kiritimatiellia bacterium | reverse complement strand
GCGCGGTGACGCTCTACGCGGCGTGGGATCCGAACGCCTACACGCTCACCTATAATGCGGGCGAGGGCACGGGTGCGGACATCGTCTCGAATCTGGTGTACGACGTCGAGTACGAGGTTGCGGACTGCACGTTCGCGAAGGACGGCTACTCGTTCAGGGAATGGACGAACGAGGTCGGTACCGCATATCGGCCGGGCCAGGCGATCACGAACCTGACGGCCGTCAAGGATGGCAACGTTGACTTCACGGCGGCGTGGACGGCGAACGTCTATCAGATCACCTTCGACACGAAGGGCGGCAGCATGGTCGAGCCGATCACGGCGGCTTGCGACGATCCGATCAGCGCGCCGACGGCTCCGACGCGGAAGTGGTACGAGTTCGCGGGCTGGTTTGACGGTGACGACGAATTCACCTTCCCGACGACGATGCCGGCGGGCGGTGCCGCGCTGACGGTGAAGTGGAATCCGCTGCCGGGCAATCCGGAGAATCCGTGGAGGATTGGGCCTAAGGGCCGTGAGGATGCGGTGAAGGCCTATTTCGATCCGGAGCTCGGGACGGTGGTCATCGACTTCGTCGAGACCAATGTCGTCGATCTCGTCGCGCTCACGAACGGACTTGCCGAGGCGGGTGTCGCCGTCGATCCGGAGAACTTCAACGCGGTCGTGAAGACCGATGAGAACGAGTTCGTGACGCCGGCGGGCTGGCTGGATGCGGACGATCCGGAGGATCTGGCCAAGTTCAATACGACCTTGGGCGGGGCGCTCGAGGGCGGCATTAATTCGGTCATCGTCTGCGAGACCGAGCCGCCGGCTGAGATCATCGAGACGCGCGAAGTCGAGGTTGAGGGCAGCAACGTTGTCGTCACGGCGGTCGTGGAGAACGATCCGTCTGGCGTTGAGACGAACGCGATCCAGGTGGCCGAAGTCGCGGGTCTCGCCAAGATCGCCGAAGATCGGAAGACGAACGTCACGCTGACTGTTACGGCGAAGAACAAGGACGCGGTGGGCGAGGGGACGGTGTGGGAACTTAAGTTCGCGAACACGAACGGACTGGAGAACGTCAGCGACTACCAGGCCAGTTACGTTGAGCTCGCCGCCTATTTCGGGGGCGATCAGGTGACGGATTTCGGCGAGGACAATGTCGTCACTCTCTTCATCCCGTGGACGATTGACGCGCGGTTCATCTACCGCATCGCGCGCATCCACAATGGCGAGCCCGAGCCGATTCCGCAGGATGAGCCGAACGACTTCGGCGAATACTTCGAGCTTGCCGAGGATGGTGTTATCCTCCATGCGCGCAGGTTCTCGACCTATGCGTTCGCCGAGATCGTGGCGGAACTGAGCGGTGTTGCGCTCATCGAGGTGGATGACGCCGACAAGGGCGTCCGGGAGGGGACTAATCTCATCATTCGCGTGACGGGTGGAAATCGCGACTTCTCCTCGTCCGTCCAGCTCCAGGTCGTTTACGGCACGGCCGTGTCGTCGGACTTCGATCTCAAGAACACGAAGATCAACGGGGCGATTGATACGGCGTTCAAGTTCCCGTACACGCTCACCTGGGAGAAGGGTGCGCTCGGCGAACAGACGATTGAGATTCCGGTCAAGGTGCCGTCGAAGCCCAAGGCGGAGCGCGACCTCACCTTCGAGCTGCAGAATCCGATGAACCTGACGCTGAAGGGCGTGGATCGCCTCGTCGCGAACAAGAGCTACCGCAAGGTGACGATTCTGGGCGCCTCCGAGCCGGTGTCGGGCAAGTTCTATGTCCGTGCCGTGCCGAACGACGCGACGCGCGGCAAGACGTCCGGCTCGGCGCTCGTCGTCCCGGGCAAGAAGGTGACGGTGAAGGCGACGGCGAACAAGGGCTTCGTCTTCACGGGCTGGTTCGAGGGCGAGGAGCTGAAGGAGAAGGCCGCGAGCTACGCGCTCGAGCCGACGAACAGCGTCGACCTCGTCGCGCGCTTCGAGCCGCTTGCCGCGGACTGCCTCGAGCTTACGGACGACTTCCTGCCGGCGGAGCTGAAGCTCGGCGAGGTCTTCTCGAACGCGGTCACGGTCGCGTCCGGCTCGCTGCCGACGATCACCGTCTCGGGCCTCCCGGCGGGACTCAAGTACTACGCGAAGGAAACGGTCGTCACGGATTCGAAGACGAAGGAGAAGACCACCGTTCCGGCGAACACGATCTACGGCATCCCGACCAAGGCATCCGCCACGAACAAGACGACGAAGGCCGTGACGCCCTCGAAGGTGAAGGTGACCGTGAAGAACCTCGGCGGCTACAAGATCGTCCGTACCTACGAGTTGCGCGTGACGGCGCGGACGACGGGTCTTGCGGCGTTTATTGCGGACGACAAGCCGTACGCCACGGTTTCGGTCGCGCTCTCGGACGACGCGGCTGGCAAGGTGACGGGCGCAGGACTCTACCAGGCGGGCAAGAAGGTGACGGTGAAGGCGACCGCCCAGAAGGGCTATGTCTTCGCGGAATGGCTTGAGGACGGTGTGAACGTCTCCTCGAACGCGTCGTACGTCATCAACCCGATGCCGTCCAACAGCGTCTCGCTCGTCGCGAAGTTCGTCCTGCCGGACGAGATCGACGATCCGACGGGCAAGAACCCGTGGGGCGTCGCGGTCGTCCGCAACAACGACTTCGCGGGCACCGTGACGGGCGCGGGCTACTACCAGCAGGGCAAGAAGGCGACCTTGAAGGCAACGGCCCTGAAGGGCTATGTCTTCAACGGTTGGTATGATATGGAAGGCAATCTCCTGACGCAGGAGGCCTCGTACGTCATCGCCTCGATGCCGGCGAAGAACCTCCGCTATCTCGCGAACTTCGTGACGGCTGCGGACGACCTCGGCTCGATCAGGACGGAAGCGAACGGAACAGAGCTCTTCGTAACGGAGAAGGGCGTTGCGTGTCTTGAGACAAACGTGATGTGTGGCGTCAATCTGCAGTGGCCGGTCTTCACGGAGGCGTTGTCGCTCCCGAAGGTTGCGGTGTCGGGTCTTCCGAGCGGGCTTAAGTTCGCCGCCAAGCCGGTGACGGCGAAGGTGAACGGCGTCACGGTCACGAACGTCCCGGCGAACACGATCTACGGCGCCCCGACGGCGGCCTCGTCGATTGACAAGAATACTGGGCTGCCGAAGCCCTCGAAGGTGAAGGTGACGGTGACGACGGCGGGCAAGTCGAAGGCCGAGTACCAGATCGACGTCACGGTCGATCCGCTCCCGGACTATGTGGTCGGCACGTTTGACGGCCCCGTCTTTGCTGCGGACGACACGACCAACGGCATTGTGAAGCTGACGGTCGCCAAGAACGGCAAGATCTCGGGGACAATCCAGACGAACTGCACGGACGCCGCGGCGAAGAAGTTCACGCTCTCGGCCACGTCGTTCGCGGACTACAACCTCGCGACGGGCGTCTTCTCGCTCGTTCCGACTTACAAGGACGGCAAGGAGACGATTGAGTTGCCGCTGACGCTGTCCGGCGCGAAGGTGGAGGTCGAAGAGGGCGTGACGAACATCGTCGGCGTCATCGACGGCGAGGATCTCTACGCCTACCAGAACGTCCTCAAGGGCGCCGCGGCGACGGACTTCAACGCGCCGACGCTCGGGGCGTACACGAACCTCACGCTGACAGTCCAGAAGGACGGTGTCCTTAAGGTCGCTGGCAAGGTCGAGGACAATTCGGGCAAGCTCATTTCGGTCTCGGGTTCGGCGCAGATCTACTACGACGCGGACGAGAAGGGCTATCGCGCGGTCATCTACCTGCCGTCGAAGAAGGGGTTCAACGGCGTCGCCGGAATCATCGAAGTCAACGAAGCGAAGGAGTAATCCGATGAGACGACCTTTTCTTACCTTTCTTCTCTTCTCCGTCCTCACGACACTCTCGGCTTCCGCCGATGTCGTCATCAACGAGGTGCAGAGCTCGAACGACCTGACGCCCATCACCGACGACGTCGGCGAGGCGATGGACTGGGTCGAGCTCTACAACAACGGCGGCGAGGCCGTCTCGCTCACGGGCTGGGGGCTTTCGGACAAGGTCGCGAAAGATCCGTTTAAATTCAAGTTCCCGGTTGGCGCGTCAATTGCCGCAGGCGAGCACCTCGTTGTCATTTGCGACAAGGTCGCGAAGTCGAAAGACCATTATGTTTCCGGCTTTTCGCTTGGTGCGAATGGTGAGACACTGACCCTGACGGACGCGGATACGAACAAGGTCGATGAGATTACGTTTGGCATGATTCCCTGCGACTGCTCCTTCGGTCGCGCCCAAGACGGCACGGAACTCAAGTATTTCGCAACGCCCACACCGGGCACGGCGAACAACCAGACGCCTTACGAGAAGCCGCTCGGCCCCGTTGCGTTCTCGAAGGAGCGTGGCGTCTTCACGGGTTCAACCTCGTTTGAGGTTGCGCTCTCGTACACCAACGGGGAAGACGGCGTGGACATCTACTACACGACGGACCACAGCGATCCGACGGCATCGAGCACGAAGTACACGGGGCCTATTTCCGTCTCGAAGACGACAATTATCCGCGCGACGGCTGTGAAGGCGGAACATCTCCCGTACCGCAACATCACGACGCACTCCTACCTCTATCTCGACCAAATCGTCAATCAGCAGAAGCCGGCGAATGCGCCGACAACATGGTCCGACCTCTCGAAGGACGCCGAGGACGAGGGAACGACGAAGCAGGGGAGCTGTCCGGCGAGCTATACAGTGAGCACGAAGTCGGTGCTCACGACCCCCGAGGCGAAGGCGCAGTTCCTTGAGGCCCTCGGCACGGCACCGGTCATGTCCGTCACGCTTTCCGATTACGATCTCTTCGACCCGGACAACGGCATCTACTGCAAGCCGGTCTCGCTGGACGGCAAGGACGAGGGCAAGCGTTCGGCGTCCGTCGAGTGGGTGACGGGCAAGCATGTCTTCTGCACGGACGCGGGCTTCTGCGCGCATGGCGACGCCTCGCGTCACTTCGACTACATGCCGAAGAAGTCGTTCGGTCTCAAGTTCCGCGGACGCTACGGCGCGAATAAGCTCGAAGAGCCGGTGATGGATGACATCGGCTACACGTGCGACGAGTTCAAGTCGCTCGTCCTCCGCGGCGAAAGCAACCACTCCTGGACGCATATCGACGGTCCGCAGTACGGCACGTCGATGCACGATCAGTTCCTCCGCGACGTTTCGGGCGCGATGACGGGCTTCCATTCGCACGGCAACCAGGTCCATCTCTTCCTGAACGGACTCTATTGGGGACTTTACAACGTCTGCGAGGCGATGGATGATCATTTCGCCGCGGCGCAATGGGGTGGCGAGAACGAGCAGTATGATGTCATCTCCGGCGACCGTCACGAGCCGACGGGCATCGAGGTGAACGATGGCAAGGCGGACGACTTCAACATGGTCGCGAACGGCATCCGAGCGATGTCCGCACAGGTGACGGCGAAGCAAGTTGACGAGAAGACGTTCTACGAGAAGGCGTGCGCGGAGATCGATCTCGACCGAATGATCGACTATCTTGTTCTCGAGTGGTACATCGGCAATGACGACTGGCCGCAGAAGAACTGGAAGGCGACGATCTCAAAGGCCAATGGCGTGCCGCTCACGTATTTCGCCTGGGATCTCGACACTTCGCTTGAGAGCACGACCGCCAATCGCGTCACGGCCGACCCGGTGAAGGACAACGGCTATAAGTCGGTCACGAACTGCGTTCAGTACATTCAGCGCGCACTGGAGGTGTCGGCCGAGTACAAGCTTCGGTTCGCCGACCGAGTCCACAAGCACTTCTTCGGCGACGGTGCGCTCGTTGCGGAGAATCTGATTGCGCGCTATCAGACGATGGCCGAGCGGGTGCGTCCGATGGTCTTTGCCGAAGTCGCGCGCTGGGGTGCGTACCGTTATGACACGCAAACTGGCACCAAGCAAAAATATGACATGTCGACGTGGGACACGGAGCGCAACCGCCTGATCGGCACGTTCTTCCCCGGTCGCTGGACGAACTTCAAGACGCAGCTCAAGAACCAGGGGCTTTATCCCTCGGTCGAGGCGGCGGAGTTCGAAGTTGCGGCGGACGCGAAGTCGGCGACGCTTAAGTCCGCGCCGAGCGGCGCGACGGTCTACTACACGACGGACGGCAGCGATCCGCGCGAGGCGTACACGGGCGTGGTGTCCGCTCAGGCGCAGGTCTGCGCTGCGGGCGCGACGGTCGAGGCGGCTGGCCTCAAGCCGGTGAAGGCGCGCGTCCTCTCGGGCTCGACCTGGTCGGCGCTCACCGAGATCGACCTTGTGCCGCCGCGCAACGCGTATGCGACGGGCGATAACGGAGAGGACTGGGACAATGACGCGAACTGGACGTTCGGGTACTTCCCGAACGCGACGAACGCAGAGGCATCGGTCGGTGTGCCGACGAAGCTCAAGAAGAACGCGACCTACCGCAACATCCACATCAATTCGAACGACATCTCGGTCGCCGTGCTGTCGTTTACGGACGGCGGCAAGACGAATCGCGTCGATACGGGCGACAACGGCGGCGGCGACTTCAATCTCTACAGCACGGTCGAGGTGAAGGACGCGGGCGCGGCGATGATCGATCTCGACGAGCCGAATGTGATTCGCCTGTGCGCGAACGTGACGGCGGACGTCGCCGAGGGCGGCGAACTGATCTTCAAGGACGCGCTTGCGGGTGGCGGATTCAACCTGCTGAAGAACGGTCCCGGCATGCTGACGCTCGCCTGCACGAATGCCGCGGGAACGACTTTCAAGCTTCAGTGCGAGGAGGGCGCGGTTGCGGTGACGGCGCCGATCGCGGTCAGCGAGGTCACGAAGAGCGGCGAGCTCTGGGTGAAGATCGGCGAGACGACGGCTGAGACGAATGCGCTCCTGACGAGCGCCGGCAAGTGTAACCCGAACATCCGGCTCTTCGTGCCGGCGACGGAAGTCGGCCAGGTCTGGGTCGGCGGCGTCTTCGCGTCGTCGTACAAGGGCGCCGTGCAAGTCTTCATTCCCGACGCGAACGGTCTGACGGGCTTTGACGGACAGAACTGGTCGCCCGCGGCGGATGCGCCGGTCGCGCTGGTGACGGTGGACGGCAAGCTGACCTTTGAGGTGTCGGTCAACTCGCTTGAGCCGGTGAACAACGGCAAGCTTAGGATTAGCGAGATTTGTCCGAAGCCGCAGATGGAGGTGACGTTGAGCTATACGACGGTCGATGCGCCGAAGATGACGGATGCGACCGATCCGAACGGCGCCGTCGCGGGCTGGATTGAGCTCGTGAACGAGGGAACGGATCCCGTGAACCTCGCGCAGTACGAGCTGCAGGTCTTCAACCGCGGCAAGAAGGCGTCGACGGGCAAGTTCGCGAACTTGCCGAGCAAGATGCTCGCGCCGGGCGAGCGCGTCCTTATCTACACGACGAAGGACTACTGCGAGGGCGGACGGTTCTCGACCGCGTTCATGGAGGAGGATTCGACGCGGGCCTTCAGGGCCGGCGAGGCGGCGGGCATCGTGGGGGACGAGAAGGTCCTCTCGACGAAGGAGAAGCCGAAGAAGTTCCCGATGGTGCGGCTTTGCCGGGGCGACGAGGTGGTGCAGACGGTGGTCGTGCCGTGCGACCTGCCGGACGGCGCGGCTGTCGTGGCGATGGACGCCGAGGGCGGCGCGACCCTCCGCTACCTGACGAAGAACCTGACGCCGGGCGCCGCGAACAACCTGACGGACGCCGTCAAGCTTGGACCGAACGTCGGTCCGCTCTACGGCCTGAAGCACTCGTACTCCGATCTCGATCCGGTGCCGATGGCGACGGCGGGACAGGACTACGCGATTACGCTTGATGTGAACCCAGTTGACGCGGCGAACGAGAAGGATGCGATTGCGTCCGTCACACTTGTTTATCGCACAGACGTCAACACGACATCGGAGGCGTCGTTCAAGACACTGACGATGACGAAGGGTGGGAACGACGCGAAGGGCCACGGACAGATGTGGACCGCGTCGGTTCCTGCGGCGAACCTGCCGGCGAAGGGCAAGCTCCTCCAGTGGCGGGCGAAGATCACGGACGCGGCGGGCAACACGTGGACGAGTCCCGCGTTCCTTGATAAGGCGAACGGCTACGGGTGGTACGGCACGATCGTTGATCCAGGTGTCGGCGATGATGACGGGCAGCTGAGCGCGACGTTGCCGACGCTGCATCTCTTCGCCGAGAAGGGCAATGCCTCGTATCCGCTTGCCGACCAGCCGGGTAAACCGACGTCCACCTCGGACAAGACCCACTCCCTCGGTGACGGCTGTCTCATGAACCTCGATTATGACGAGACCTACGAATGCACGACGGGCAAGGATTCGACGACGAAGCAGAAGTACCGTCAGCTGTGGCCCTATGGTGCGCGCGTCGCGATCTACGACTCGCAGACGTCGAACTACTACGACAACGTCCGGATTGACTGCCGCGGCAATTCGTCCGACGACTACTACAAGCGTAGCCACGGCCTCAAGTTCTCAAAGATCAAGTCCTATCGACTTGCGGAGCCCTACGTTCATCCCGTGAGCGGCGAGGAGATCGAGGAAGTCGCGAAGACCTCGCTCTGCGCGGAGTACAACGATCCGGCGATGTTCCGCCAGCGTCTTGCGTTCTGGTTCATGAACGAAGCCGGGGTGCCGGCGCCGTGGGAGAATCCGAAGCGCGTCAACCTGAACGGCCAGTTTTACCAGCTCGCCTATGAGTCGCCGCGGTTTGGCGACGAGCTCCTCTGCGACATCTACGGCTTTGACGAACTCGGCTACGGCTACAAGAACGTCGGCACGTTCCATCAGGTGACCCAGTTCAAGGACGACTGGGGCTTCACGATGGGCACGTCGGGTTCGGCCGGTACAAAGCGTTACACGCCGGACGACGGCAAGGAGAAGGGCTTCGAGGAACTGCTGGCGCTTTTCGAAGAGCTCAAGGCGGCTGGCAGCCTGACGACGGATGACAGCGCCGCGCTCACGAAGACCGTGGCCGGTAAGTTCGACCTCCCCGCGTGGATCAACTACCTCGCGGCAACGAAGATTACGCAGGAAGGCGACGACGCCTGGGGTAACGTCGGTGCCTACTGGGACAATGCGAAGCTCGTGGACGGCGGCGTCCGCGGAACGGGCGCGTGGCGTCCGCTTGCGTGGGACATGAACTGCTCCTGGGGCCAGTACTACCAGGCGCATGTCAGTGTCGGGCGCAACGGCATCATGGCCGACGCGGACTGGAACAAGTGCCATCCGCTCTACGGCGGCGTCCGGATCCTGGGCTACAAGTCGTCGTCTAGCACCACGACGTCCAATTCTTATTACGGGAAGGACGGTGCGAACTACGCGTTCGAGGCGGTCTTCCAGTCGACGAAGTTCCGCCGCCTGTTCCTGCGTCGTCTGCGGACGCTGATGGACGCCTACCTGAAGCCGACTGATACGTCTGAAGACGACACGCCGATCGCCGTCCAGGCGAAGGCATATGCGGCGGAGGTTCAGTCCGAGGCTGTCAAGGACCGTGGCGTGTGGGGTCATCTCGGTACGGATAGCGGCAACAAGGACTGCGCCTGGGTCAACTGCTGGGGTACGACGATGATGTCGAACGGGGGCATTCAGCCGGATGATCCGTCCTACGGCTACACGGACATCTGGCAGAACTACATCGTGCCGCGGCGCGTCCATCTCTATACGACGCACTCCATTGACAACACGTCGAAGGGCGTCGGCTACGCGCTCGCCAAGAGCGCCGGCATCCCGCACGCGCAGAGCGCGTTACTTAGCTTGCGCGACCAGATCAAGATTCGGGCGGACGAGGCGACGGGATCGGTGGTGATTGAGAACCTGAACGCCGAGACGGTTGACATCTCCGGCTGGAAGGTGTCGGGCCCCGTCGAGATGACGCTCCCGCCCGGGACGGTCGTCGATCAGGCGAACGGTTCGACGCCGGGACAGGTCTTCGTGACGGCGGACCGCCGCGCGACGATCGCGAAGATGACACTGACAGACCAGGTCATTGTCGGCAATGGCGAAGCCGGCGAGGCGTCCGCCAAGCCGCGTCTCGTGAACGACGCGGGCGAGCCGGTCTATCCGCTCACGGTGAATGTGGAGGTGACGACGAGCGGCAAGGGCACGGGTTCGGTGACGGGTGCTGGCGAGTACGACTTCGGCTCGACGGTGACGCTGACGGCGACGCCGGCGACGGGCTCGCATTTCACGAAGTGGACGTTCGCCGACGAGACGGAGTCCGATGAGAATCCGCTCGTCCTCGAGAACCTTCAGGGCGCGGTGACGGTCGATGCCAAGTTCAAGGTCAACAGCTATTCGGTCAAGTACGATCCGAACGGCGGCGAAGGCGAGATCGAGCCGGGCAAAGGCGACTACGGGAGCAAGTACGAAACGGCCGAATGCACCTTCATCAAGGCGGGCAAGGTCTGCACGGGCTGGGGTACGAACGGCGTTGACGGACTCGTCTTTGTCTGCGAGCCGGGCAAGAAGGTGACGAATCTGGCGATTGAGGATGGCGCGGAGGTGACTCTCTATGCGATGTGGGAGCCAAAGATGCCGATTCCAGAAGATTTTCCTGAAATAACGTCAAATATAACGCTTTCCGCCGGGGAGACGGTGGTCTTCACGAACCGCTACCGCAAGAATCTTCGCTTCTGGCTTCTGGGGTCGGACGGCGCCGGCGAGTGCGTTGAGACGTCAATCAACCTGCCGACCAATGCTTGCGAACAGTACCGCGGCTATGTGGCGCGGTCCGCGTTTAAGACGAACGAGGTCGTTGTGACGATTACGGGCAAGGCCAAGGGCGAAGAATCCGTCTCCCTCGGCCGCCAGTACAAGTCCAAGGAACCGCGTTGCGCGGTCCGCTACGCGGTTATCGTGGAGTAGCGTTCCTTTGTTGCGCAAAATAGTATGTATTTTTTCGCGATTGTGACTTGCGCAAGTCGCCGCGATTATGATATACTACCTCCAACTTTGCCCGTGGTGTAGTCTGCCATCGGTAAAGTGTGTTCAATTTTGTTCAAAAAACAAGAAAGAAAAAACATGAAAAAAATGATCAAGTCGGCGCTTGCCCTTGTGGCGGCGGTGGTTCTCGGGTCTTCCGCTTGGGCGGCTGATCTCGATGAGTCGTGTGACGTGACGATGACGGTTGGCGTGACGTCGAACATGCTCGCTAAGCTCAATGTCGCGGATGCGGCCACGGCGAACTGGGTTCTGCACTCGTCCGACAAGACGGTTGCGACGGTCGAGTGGGAGAAGGACGACGACAACAAGAACGTCGTGGCCATCACTTCCGTGGCGAACGGTCAGGCCGAAGTCGTGGCGCGCAGCCCGGAGGATGTCGAGTACACCTTCAATGTCTATGTCTCGACGGTCGAGATGGAAAAGTCGATCAAGGCGGATGATGGCGAAGACGGCAAGTCGAACGCGACGATTCGCGTCGTCACGCACGTTGACTGCGGCAAGACCGACCGTACGCCTCAGATTCTCTACATTGGTTCGCGTTGCGGCAAGCATGGCTTGACCACGGAAATTCTTGCGCGTGCGGTTAATGCGATGACGTCGAAGGGTGAAGTTGATTTCTACCTATTTGACAATGATGGCGGTTCCTATTTCGGGTCGGCGGACAACACCACTCCTGTGTCAGGGTATGGCCCTAAAGTCTTTACGAAGGATGCTACTGCCGAGGCGTCTGATTTTCCAACTTTGACTTCTACAAGCGGGAGCACTGCAGCGCAAGCCAGTGTGCACAAGAATCTGAAGGCGTATTTGACGCTCATCACTAACAAGCTTGACATTGCCAGTGGCGCGTGGAAGCAGTACGATTACGTTGTCTTGTCGTTCGACAGCACACGTTTGGTCGCCGGTTACAATCCCGACAAGAACTTGGAAGATTGCGCGGCGCGTTGCCTGAAAAAGTTCTATGAGAAGAATCAAGTGCTTTGGCTCGTGGACTCCAAGGGTAGTAGCGACGATCCATTCTTTGATAACATTGGCACCACGTCGAACCCCAAGGCGAAGATGCCGCCGTGGTTTACGCCCAACACATATGAAAAGGACGGAACGGATAAGAAGATGACGGATGCACAGTGGAATGGCTTTGTGGCACTGATGGATCCGATGACGTATATGACGAATAACGTGAATTACGTCGGCACTACGGATGGTGTCAATGTTGGGTACAAGGCTGGATACAAGTATGCGACGCGTATTGATGAGCAGGAAAACTATGGCGATGCCGATAAGGTTGAAGATGCCATTAACAAGTATGTGAAGTTCCCGTCCTTCGCGGCGGCGGCGGCCGACAAGGTCGTCACGGCGGGCGGCACGATGAGTATCCCCACTGAAACTGGCAGCGTGACGCTGTGGAACTGGACGGGCAAGGACGATCCGGTGGCCGATGACTATATGGCCGATGACACTGGCTGGGTGAAGGAGACCGATACCAAGAAGCAACCGAAGGTCAATGGCGATCAGGTTACGTGCGTCGTTTCGAACCTGAACGGCAGCGTTTGGCAGAAGCTCGAGATCAAGGTCCGTACGACGCCCGAGTTCATGGCGAAGGCGATTGCCGATGCGAAGGGCGATCAGAAGTTCTGCACCTCGAACGGCGACGGTACGTTTAACGTCAATCCGAACAATGGCGACGCAACGATGGAGCTTTCCCGTTCGCTTGATGGCAAGAAGCAGGGGACGCTGGCGACCGGTGCTGCGGCTGCGGCCAACGCCTGGATCGTCGAGCTGCCGGAATTTGAGTTCACCGTTTCCGCGGTCAATCGTCCGTATAACGGAGCGTCGACGAACGTCACCGTGAGCGTGACGGACAAGGATTCGGGCAAGCCGCTCGTTGCGTCTTACTACAAGCTCGCCTATTCGACGGACGGCGGTACGACCTGGACGACGAACACGGTTGCCAATTTCTATGCGGCTTTCAAGGACGTCGTTGACACGCCGGTTGATGTCAAGGTCGTCATCATCGGGGATGACACCTATAAGCCCTCCGACGAATCGCAGTCGGCCACGCTTAAGATCACCCCGCTCACCGTGACGGTGACGGCCGGCGACGCCTCGAAGACCTATGACGGCACGGCGACGGCCAATCTCTCGGAGACGGAGTGGACGATTACCGGTGATTATGCAGTTGGCGAAACGAATACGATCAACGCCCTCATCTCCGCGGGCATTACTAACAATCAGGGCAAGGTGACGGCGTTCGTTCGCAAGTCGGGCAGTGCCGATGCCGGCACTTACACGGGCGACATCACGACGAACAAGATCCTGACGGCGAACCAGAACTACATTGTCGAGTTCACGCCCGGCACCTTCACGATTAACAAGGCGGTGATCAACGGCTATGACAACGGCACGGAGGAGACGAAGATTCCCGTGTGGGCATGGGCGAAGCCGGTTTCGATCGTCACGAACGACACGTCGGTCGGCGACGGCCAGCTTATCGTCGTGGAGACTTCACTGCTGAAGAAGTCGGACAACCCGAAGTTTACCTACTCGGTTGACGGCGGCTCGACCTGGCTTGAAGAGGCCGCCGCGCGCGCCGAGCTCAAGGATATTTGCTACGAGAAGAAGGTTTGGTGCAAGGTCGAGTGTGACAACTACTACTCGACGAATGTCTGGGCGTATGTGACGATTCAGGAGCGCATTACCGAGATTGACAAGGAAGCTGCCGGCGACTGGGCCACGGAGGGCTCTCCGAAGACGGAGAAGACTGATGAGGCGCTGATGGCGGTGGCAAAGAATATTTCCAAGGATCGGACGGGTTGGATTACGGCGGATGCGACGCTTGCCATTACTGATCCGAAGGGAGGCAGCGCCGATGGCAATGTTACGGCCGCCAAGGAGGCGTTTGAGAAGAGGTATTGTCCGCCCATGACGCTTCTTGATGCGAAGCCGGTTGATGTGAAGCTTATGTATATCGAGACGACTTCGGCTGGCCCGCAGACTCCCGAGCTCGTGGCCGACGCCAGCAAGATCACCAAGCCGATCCAGTTCAAGGTGGCGTTTGCCGACACCGACAATCTCAAGGCGGTCTATCACTGCCATGGTGAGGACATGCGCGAAATGTCGAAGGTTTCCTCCTTCACCAGCTCGAAGGATTTCCCCGGCCAGTATAAGGTTGGTGACGGCGAGGTGACGCTTCAGATGGGCCAGTTCTCGACGCTCGTGTTCATCACGGCGGAGGCAGGCGGCTGCGACCACCTCTATTGTGCGTATGCCTACCGTGTCAAGCTCGCGGGCAAGACGGTGACGGGCAAGGAATTGACGAGCGGTAAGGTCGGCGGTTGCGACTACGAGTCCAATTGCTGGGCGAAGCCGGCGTCCTTCCGTGTGGCGGGCTACATCTACAACGCCTCGCCCACCGAGCCGGCCGAGTGCGAGGAGTGCGAATGCAACGCCTTTGCGGACGTGCAGAGTCACTTCTGGACGGCCGACCGCAAGCAGGCGTTTGCGGGCGAGCCCCTGACGTTCGACGTCTTCGACATTCTCCGCAACGGCGGTCTCAAGAACAAGGCGCAGCTTTGCATCAAGATCGGCGAGAATATCAAGCTCGCGGGCTTCGGCGCATTTAATCCGCAGACCCGCAAGCTCAAGAGTGCGAACGGCTTCTTCGCTGGCGTGCTCGCCGCGCCGACCTGCGGCAAGCTTGGCGAAGACTGCGAGTGGGGCACGACGCCTGCTCAGGTCTTTGAGCCGTGCGCACTTACGGAGCCTGTGAACTCCGAGGCCGCGATTGTCTATGGCCGCTGGACGATGACCTACAAGGCCGACAAGGTTCGTCAGATTGAGGAGGACGACAACTTCAACTGCCTCTATCCGACCGGCTTCACCTATAGTGCCGTCCCCTGAGGCGTCTGACTAGAAGAGACAACGAGCCCGAGGTCTTGCGACCTCGGGCTTTCGTTTTGGCATTGAACCGAACGGCTATTTTTTGGTAAGATAGCTGTCCGCTTGAGAAGAGGACGTCTTAAGATCTTAAGCCGACAAGCTGACATGCCGCCCTAACAGAAAGGATCCTCAAATGAACGAAACATCGCCTTTGGCCCCAAATCGCGCGGCGCGCGTACTCGGCCGTAGCGGCGGGTATCGGCGCTCTTACGCCTTTGCGATGACGTGTCTCATCTATCACGCGACGACGACGTTTTGTCGGCGGAACTACAACTACAAGAACGATGCGCTCGGGAAAACGGTCGGCCAGATGGTCGGTGCGGCGCGTTCGGCGCGGCAGAATATCGTCGAGGGCAGCGAACGCGGGGCGACGTCGAAAGAACAGGAACTGAAGCAATACGATGTTGCCAAAGGTTCGCTCGCCGAACTCGCAGGCGACTACGAGGCGTTTATCACAGACTTGGACGAGATCGCCTGGTCGGAGAAAAGCGCCGAATACGCGGCGGTCAGGGCAATGCGGCTTGACCCGTTTCACGAGACGGAAGACGTCGTTCACCGCCATAGCGCCTATATCCTTGAGATGCGCAAGCGTTATGCGAAGTGGCTTGAGAATGAAAATCCGCTTGTCGCCGCCAATGCCCAGCTGGTTGTCATTCGCATGGCGATGGGCATGCTTCGCGCTCAGATGGATGCACTCGTTGACGAAATCGCCGAGAACGGCGGCGTCTCGGAGGCGCTCACGAAGGCGCGGCTCGAGGTCAGGGACGCCCAGCGCAGCATCGATGCGCGAGGCGAGAAAGTCGCTTGTCCGAAATGCGGCGCACCGATGAGAAAGCGTCTTTGCAAGCGAGGGGTCAACGCAGGCCATGCCTTTTGGAGCTGTTCGAGGTACCCCGAGTGCGACGGCACGAGGCGGTACGAGTAGGTTCAGGGCGGCTTGTCGGCTTGTCAGCTTAAGATCTTAAGACGACAAGCTGTCAAGCCGCCCTATGCGCGAAAGTTGCTCCGATGACATTAAACAAGCCGACCGAGGATTGCTCCTCGGTCGGCTTGTGTCGTTCATCAGAACGAATAGCCATTAGTCGTTGTCTTCGTCTTCAGCAACGGCGTCAGCGTACTTGAACGCCGACGGATAGAAGACGCTCTTGTCGCCACCCTTCTTCGCGCTGTAGGCAGCAACCTTGTCGGCACGATAAGTGAGCGACCAACGGCCGTAGACAATCGCCGCCTTGGCAACCTCCGCCGTGTCAAGCGCGCAAGGAGCGAAGACCTGAGCCGTCTTGCCCTCGCCGTAGTCGCAGCTCGACTTGTTCCACTCACCAGCGCACTTCGGAGCATCGAGCTTACCGGCGAAGAAGCCGTTCGCGCTCTTGAGCTTCTGGGTCTTCGGGTTGTAAACGCCGAAGCCAGCGAGCTGGACGTCGCCGAGCTTGAACGCGATCTGCGCCTTGTTCTTGAGGCCGCCGTTGCGGAGGATGTCGAAGACTTCGAACTCCACCGAGGTGACGTCAGCGAACTGCTGAACCTTGTTGGCATCCCAGAAGATCGCTTCGTTGTCGAATGTCGTGTAGTCGATGCATCCGCACTTGGAGCACTCGTCCTCGCCCTTGACCCCGTCGCCCCAGATGTACCCTGCGAGACGATAGGAAGCCGGCTTCGCCCAGCAATCGGTGGCGTAGCCGCATCCTTCTCCTTCCTCCTTCGGGGTCAGCTTGTCCGACTTCGCGGTCTTGCCGACAACGGTCTTGCCAGCGAGCTTGATCCGATATGCGAACGGGCAGCCGACATAGTCGCAACCCTCATCAACGGCGGCCGTAGCAGACATAACACCGCCCATCGCAACAACGACGGCAGCAATCATGAGTTTCTTCATTTTTTTGTTCCTTCTTTTTTCGCCTTACGCTTTCAGCAAACGGTCTGTCCGCGTTCAGCGAGGTTAACCTTGTCCTCTCCTTGGAATCAAGATCACGGACACCGTGTCCGAACCCTTCCTCGGTGAAGACGCGCATATTATCGCATAATTTGTGTTGACCTGTCAATGGGGTATTTTTAATTTTTTTAGGAAACGAAACCCGCGCAGTTTGTCATAATAGTGTGTACCCAAACCAAGGAATGCTCGAAATGACGGGCACCCCGTTCGTCAAATACTGTGTACCCGAGTAAAATATGGGGCATGAACGAAATGTCACGCAAATCGACCGCTGAATACATCGCCGCAAAACGAAAGAGATACCTCTGCGCCAGCAAGGCCAAGAGGTCTCAGATTCTCGACGAAGTCCAGGAGACGACGGGATTCACCCGGAAATACGTCACCAACCTGCTCAACGGGAATATCCGCTACCGCGCCAGGAAAGGACGGGGGAAGACCTACGGGCCGAAAGTCGCCGCAACCCTGGCAGACATCTGGCGCGAAGCCGGTTGCCCTTGCACACCCTACCTGCAGACGGGCATCGGAATGTGGATGGACGAGTACGAGCAATACGTGGCCAACGTCAACAAGGCCACGAAGGACCTGATCCTGAAGATGAGCGCGTCATCGATGGACCGTTTGCTCAAGGGATTGCCGCGTATCAAGCCGGGCTACACGAAGACGAACAAGCGTTCCGGACGGAACGACGAGCTCAAGAACGCGATCCCCTGCCATTCGGGGGAGACCGTCAGGGCTTGCGACGTCCCGCCGGGCGACGTCCAGATCGACACGTTCGCACTCGGAGGCGGAGACCCCTCGGAGAACTTCTTCTGGATCCTCGACGGCACCGACCGCAAGACCCAGTGGACCGTACTCAGCCCGACGTGGAACCGGGGCCAACACGCGACGCTCGAGGCGCTCAAGCGCATCGAGCCCAAGATCCCGTTCCCGATCTCGTCATTGCACGGAGACAACGGTTCGGAGATCATCAACTACCACATCGCGGCATTCCTCGGGAAGAACAGGCCGGGCGTGTACCTGTCCAGGTCCAGGCCCAGGCACTGCAACGACAACGCCCACGTCGAGGAGAAAAACCGCTCCGTCGGAAGGCAGCTGTTCGGAGAACGGCGGATAGACTGCCACGACCTGCTCGACGACCTGATCAGGCTCTGCGAGGAATGGTCCGACTTCTGCAACTTCTTCAGACCGTGCAAAATGCTCGTCGACAAGGTCAAACGCGACGACGGCAAGGGATACTCCTGCAAGTACGACAAGCCGAGAACACCTTACCAGCGCGTGCCTGACGAGCACGTGCTGACACCCGAAGCGGAAGCCGCGCTGACGGCCTATCGCAACAGCCTGCACCCCATCGAGCTGAGACACCGGCTGGCGAAGCGGCTGCGCAGGATCATCCGGCGGCAGGAGGAATACACCCAGTCCAAGCGCTCGCATGACAAGGTATTCCTGGAGAGCGCCCTGCCGGACTCGTCGCTTCGCGACGCCCCTCCGGGGACGTCCGATACGGGCGCTCTCCAGGTCGGCGGCATCTCGCTCCTACCCAAGCCTCAAAGCAAAAGAAAACAACACCTCCAAAGTACACAGTATTTGACGAACCGAAAAGTCCCCGCCTACTTACAGGGTACACGTTCTATTTGACAAACTGGGCCCGGGGCTTTTCAGCTCCGGGTCCGCTCAAGGTTCGTTCAGAAAGAACTCAAATGATTCGTGGATTTCCGATCGGGTCATCGTGGCCGTTTGTTTCCGCTCGCCGTTCCTCAATCCATAAGGATGTATGCGGCTGCACAAGCTCGATGACAAACTTTTTAAAATTTGATGTTATAATCCAACGCCTTATGGAAATTAATCTCACGCAAATGAAGAGCAACGAGGATTGGCTACGATTCTTCGCAAAAATCGGAGAATGCGCCAAGAAATTATTGTCCGCAAAGGGCAAGAACAGTCATATAACATGGCATTTTATTACAAAAACATTTATAAGTAACGCATATCCGCCAATTCCAGATGGTAGCCGACTCGATTACGAACGCTGGCTCACTGCTCTATCATGCTACGCAAAACAACACAAAATAGACTTTCCATCAAATTTTTGCCGTGATTCCGCAGCAAACCTGGCATTGGAATTGACCGCAAATACAATCAATCCTGCTAGACGCTTTCGTTTTTACAAGCGTGTTTGGCGATTTTTTGGACTTGATTCTGCGATCTGGGATGTTCGCGAGGCCATTCAGCATCCTCTTGGCGAACATTACCGTCGGTTAAGCACGTCAGAAATTCGTCGGCTGGTCCGTTGTGCTCAAAGTCGCAATTCGGATTTGGCCGATATGATTCTCATTGGATATTGGACTGGCCTACGCCTGTCAGACATTGCAGAATTGGAATTGTGCGAGATCATGCGCACTCACGATGCTCTTCAAATCGTCCCCAACAAAGTCCGCACGCGAAAACCGCACCCTCTGACCATCCCGCTTGTCGGCGATGCCTATGAAATCGTACGCGCACGCGCAAAGGGCACCTCCCAATACCTTTTCCCTGAATCCGTTCGCAAACATTCATCCCGTCGCATTGCAGCCATTTTCAAAGCCGCAAGAATCCGCAAAATTGGAAATGGCCGCGCAAGTTTTCATTCCCTCCGTGCCACTTTCATTTCACTGATGGACGAGGCTGGCGTACAGCCCTACATCACCGATGCCATCACCGGGCACGCTAGCGGCACCATGCACGCCCGCTATACGCAACCAGCTCTTCCCGTATTGCGTCGTGCAATAGCGAAGGCACTTCCAAGGATTTCGGTCTCGGACACGGTGTCCGATACCTTGATTCCAAGGAGAGACAAGGTTAACCTCGCTGAACGCGGACAGACCGTTTGCTGAAAGCGTAAGGCGAAAAAAAGAAAGAACAAAACAAAATGAAAAAACTCATGATTGCTGCTCTCGCGGTTGCGATGGGCGGTGTTGTTGTGGCGGCCACGGATGACGATCCTTGCTCGACCAAGAACTATTGCGGCTTTGCCTATCGTCTGAAGCTCGCGGGCAAGACGGTTGTCGCTAAGTCCCTCACGAAGGGCAGCGTGACGACCTGCGATTACGAGTCGGGTTGCTGGGCTAAGCCGGCTTCCTATCGTGTCGCGGGCTACATCTACGGTGGCTTCACGCTCGAGAATCCGGGTTGCGCGGAGTGCGAGTGCAACACGTTTGCGACGCTCGGCGACGAACTCTGGTTCTGGAACGCCAACAAGGAGCAGGTCAAGTTCGATGAGGTCAGCTTCGAGGTCTTCGACGTCCTCCGCAATGGTGGTCTGAAGAACAAGGCGCAGATTGGCATCAAGATGGACGACCTCTATCTCGCTGGCTTTGGCGCGTTCAATCCGGAGTCCCGCAAGCTCAAGAGCGCGAACGGCTTCTTCGCTGGTACGCTCGAGACCCCGAAGTGCGGTGACATCATCGGTTGCGAGTACCAGGAGACTGGCACTGCTCAGGTTTTCGCGCCGTGCAAGGGTGATGTTGATTGGGTGTCTGGCGATGCCGCCAAGGTGATTGCCTATGGCCGTTGGTCGCTCACCTATCGTCAGGACAAGGTTGACGCCATCCGTGGCGGTGCTAACATCGAGAAGACCCTGACTCCGGCGAAGTTCGTCAAGGCTGACGCCGAGACCGAGACCCCGGTTCTCTAACAGGAATCCGTTCTAACGAACGAAAAAAGGCGCGGATTTGAATCCGCGCCTTTTTATTTTTATTTCTATGCAACAAGGACGGGCGAATTTATGATATAATACCGTCCTAATGAACAAGAGGTGTTTCTATAGGTTTTTATGTTTGGTATTGATGGGCTTTGCCGCTTGGGGCTGTTCGCGGGAGCAAGCCCCGAGTGATATTGTTTCCTCCGTCTGCGGACAGGTGCTCACGGCTTCCGAGATTGAGTCGCGGGCGCAGAATATTGTCATTCTTTTCGGTCATAAGCGTGGCTCGACCAATGGTCTTGATCGACTGCGGGAAACCTTCAGAAATGGCTATGCCTCCTACTGGGTTGAGGATATGGTTCTTGCGGCTGCAGCCAGGGAGTCTGGGGTCGAACCAGGCACGAACGAGCTTGCGAGTTGCCAGCGGCAGGCGTTTGCGAATTTCCGGACGAAGAATGACCGTTCGTACGACGATCTCATGAAGCTTGAGGGGCTCAATCGTCGGTATTGGGACGATCAAGTTCGCGCTGAAGCGTTGCGCGCGACGATGGAAAGATACTGGGCAGAGCAGACGCCAACGAACCTGCCGCCGGACTATGCCGATCAGCAGATCCGTCTGATGGAACAATGGAATCTGGCGATGGTTGAGACGAATCGCCTGCAGTTCGCGAAGGCAACGAACATCTGGCAGCGGATCTGCCGGGGGATGGATTTCTCGTCCGCCGCGAAGGAATTCTCTGAGATTGAGGAAGAGCGCGCGGATGCTGGCGAATGGGCGGTCGTAGATGCGAAATTCCTATCCGACGAGCCCACGCTTCTTGCCTGGCTCAAGGCCGCGAAGCCGGGTGACATCTCACCGCCAATTGCGTCTGACAATGGGGTTGTCATCGCGCGGCTTGACAGTTTGGAGCAAGACGAGGGCTTCTCGGTCTCGCGCATTTACTTTCGCTTGGGGAGGTTTCTCTATCCTGCGCCGAAAGATGAAATTGTTGATGCGGCAAAGAAGGAGTATGCAAAAAACCTCTTTAAGCGCAAGCTGGCCGAATTGGTGGCCGCAGCGAACGTTGATTTAAAAGCAAACGACAAAGACAAGGAGCAGGTTAAATGATGAAGAACAAGGTTCTGGTTGCAAGTGTTGCACTCTTGGCCGCGCAGGTCGCGGCGGCGGAGATTCTGATGCCGTACTCGAAATCCCTTCCGGTTGAGCCCGGCGAGTGGAATGTCCAGTATGATGAGGCGATGCGCATCGCGAAGGAGGAGTGCGTCCCTGTGGTCGCGATGTTCGTGCGCGATGGGTGTAGTCAGTGTGGTAAGCTGGAGGCCGCGAACACGGAAGATTCGGTTGTTCAATGGCGACGGGAACGTGGCTACATCTTTCTCTTGGGCATTGAGGGCGACAAGACGAAGGGTGCGAATTATTCCAAGGTTGTAGGAATGTCCCAAACGGGTAATTCTCTGCCCTTTTTGGGTTTGTATTGGGATAAGGACGGTGATGGGAAAAACGACTTGACGGGCAAGTTCAAGTTCTGCGGACGTTCGGGTTCTATGCTTGTCAAGTCGGGCACCTTGGCCGAGCAATTCATGGGCACATGCGATGCGATTTTGGGCGAGTATGAGCCAGTCCGCTATGTCGGCGGCACGTTCACCGCGCCGGACGAGGAGGGCAATCGCCTCGAGTTCGAGGCGGGTACGAAGACCGTCGCCGTCGAGCTGACGCGCGAGAAGAAGGCACCCGAGTTTGAGACGAACGTGACGTTCCGCGTCCTCGGCAAGGACGGTCAGGCGATTGCCGCGCTGGGGCGGACGATTGACTGGGCTGTGAACGATACGAACAAGACCGTCGCCCTTGACCTGACGAAGGTCGACACGGCTGGTTATGAGGATGGCGACAGGCTGACACTTCTCCTGATTGATGCGGCGGACGGCCTTGCGCACGCGACAAACCACATCACTTATGTGAAAAGCGAACCCTCGGCGGCGAACCCGTTGTGGCTCGGTGAGCGCAAGGATCCGTATGCCAACGGCATTGCGCCGGATTTCGAGTTTGGCGAGTGGACGATGGATCTCGATCTTGCGACGCAAGTGGTGGCGAAGGCCGAAGGCGCCGCCTATACGCTTGTTTCGATCCAAGGGTCGAAGTGGTGCCCCGATTGCGCGAACACCGACCGCAACTTCCTGGAGGTGAAGGACCAGTCCGGCATCAACAAGTTCTGTCAGTGGGCGAAGACGCGGAATGTCGCTTTGGTGTCGATGGACATCCCCAACTACAGCTCGGCCGGCCCGACGCCGGAGACGGTTGCCTCGCCGACGCTGTTCTCGAAGAAGGCGTTTGAGACGACGCTCGCGCGGCCCAAGGAGTTCCCGCAGTCTGGCGCTGACGAGGCGCTCACGAACGCGATGTCGCGTAGCGGTCTCGGCTATCTGACGCGCAAGGGCGCGACGGATGATGAGGCGGCAGCGGTGATGGCGAAGTTCCACAAGCTCGCCGTGACGAATACGGACAAGGGCGGCTTTCATCGTCCGGAGGACGGTAATAAGTACCGCACGGGTGTGCCGATCTTCGTCCTGCTCCGTAAGGACGGCACGGTTGCGGCGCGCTTTACGCGTTTCGCCTCGGTGAGTCCGATGAAAGCGGATCGGGACAACTTCGACAACTACATCAAGCGTTTCGACGAGATGCTGGCGATCGCTGCGGAGTCGGGCGATCACGCGGATGATACGGAAATCGAAAACAACTATCCGGGCGACGGCGCGATCCCGTTTGCCGCCAACGGCGGAACGGCCTCGAACGAGCTTTGCAACGCCGACTTCCAGGATGCGTTCAAACTCAGCGGCTTCGGTGGCAATGCGAAGCAGAGGGTTCAGGTGAAGGGGGCGTCGTCCGCCAAGGTGGCTGTGCAGTTCTGGAAGCGGACGGAGGACGGCTCGTTTGAGAGCGCCGGATCAGGTGTGACGGGCACATTGTCGGACGGCGTCGAACTGACGCAGACCTTCGCCGAGGCGGGTGACTACTACCTGTTGGTCAAGGGCTTTGATATTACAAGTGATGAGTTCGCCGTGGACAGCACCGCCGACAAGAACTTCATCGGCTATGCGGTGACGGGGTCAACGATTCTCGTTCCGCAGGACGGTCGGGCCACGGCCACGGCTCCGGCGGGATCGAAGGAGGTGGTAATCCAGCTTGAAAGCGGTGTGCAGTATCGCCTAACGGGACTGGATCCGGAGGCCGAGGCGAACACGAACGCGCTGGCGGCGGTGACGGGGTCGGACGGCTTTGTCTTTACGGCAAAGATCCCGGGTATGGTTACGCTTGTCTGCCCGCAGGAAGGCGGCTCGGTTGATTATCAGAAGTGGGTCCCCGGCAAGGTTGGCTTCGAGCCGCAGGCCAAGACGCTGCCCGAAAAGAAGACCACGGTGAAATCGACGGACATCACCCGCAAGGAGACCGATGACGTCGCCATTACGTATCGCCGGATTGAGGGAGTGTCGGGCGATGTGAAGATCAAGGTCTCGCTCAATGCCAAGGAAACCACGTTCTTCTATGATTATGCGCCGGACGCTGGCTGGATGACGAAGGACTATCCGCGCTTCAAGATTAACGGTGTTGCGACGAACGAATGGTCCGAGACTGTCGAATGGAAGGACGTTCTGCCGCTCGAGGCGTGCGTCAGCAACATTCTGGTGACGGCCGGCGAGTTCGAAACCAAGGAGGTTAGCCATTACTTCGGTCCTGGCAAGGTTGTCTTCGACTTGGAGATTATTGAGCAGACTGAGGCGGGAGTCATTACGAACATGGTGGATTATGGGCGTTTCACGATTAACTTCGAGGAGAACCAGAAGCCGTCCGCCGGGCGGGTACAGGTCAGTGGCTGCGACCGCGAATGGGCGAAGAAACTCACGGTTTACGCTCGTGAGAACGAGGAAGTCAAGGTTATCCTCTCCCGCATTGACGCGGCGGAAGGTCCAGTCTTTGCTGACCTCAAGAAGAGCGTTGCCTCGGTGGTGCTGGGCGGCGACTACGACAACCTCCTGGGCCTTGGATGGGGGAACCGGGATCAGGACGACAAGACGGTGACGGTCAGCAACTTGCCGCCGGCTGGTAAGTCGGTCAAGCTGACGCTCCAGGCGGAATCGCCACTTAAGGTCGATTCCAAGGCCGGCTCCATTACGATCGTCTCGGTCGCGACGGATGCGCCGGCGTTTGCGCAGACGACGGCTTCCGACACGTTCTACCGCTACACGGCCGTCTCCAACACGTATGCGGTGACGGGTACGGTGGCCGGCGGCGAGCTCTCCTTCAAGAAGATATCCGGCTCCCTGCCGTCCGGACTCAAGGTCGTCTGGGACAAGGCGGCGAACGCGATGGCGGTCTACGGCGTCCCGACCGGAAACGACAAGGCGGGCAAGACCTACACGTCCGTCTACCAGGTGACCGAGAAGCGTCCGAAGGAGCTGGGCAGCAAGTCCACGGTGTCGGTGCCGGGACTCACGATCGAACTCACATACAAGGTCGTCGATCCGGCATACGCCGGAACGGGCAAGGGCGGGAAGGCGCTCAACGCCTCGTGCGCGAAGTCCCGCACGTTCAAGGACCTGATGATCTTCGCGAAAGACGAGGAGCTTGAAGGGGACGATGCCCTGCGGCTCATCGGAACGGTGCAGCTGACGCTGCCGGCGACGGGCAAGGCAAGCGCGAAGTTCCTCTGCGAGAGCGGCACGGTCTCGTTCGCGGCCAAGAGCTGGGATTGTTATGAGATCGATCAGGCGAGTGTGGACTATGGCTGCGGCTCCTGTACGCTTGTCGGCACCACCAAGAACTTCAAGGACTGGACGATGGAGGTCAAGGCCGATCCGGACGGAGAGGTGCATCTGCGGATGTTCACGTCGTCCGCGGCGCTCAATCAGCTGGATTTCGGCAAGACCCCGTGGTCGAAGACGCATCCTGCGACGGACTACAGCGGCTACTACACGGTGACGCTCGCGGCGAAGCTGGACACCTTCGAAGAGCCGATCATCACGGGTCCCGGCAGTGATTATGCCCCAGTTGGCAGCGGCTACCTGACCATCAAGAAGATGTCCTCCTCGCAGGCGAATTCCGGCACGGTGACCTGGGCTGGCATGCTGCCGAACGGAACAAAGATCTCCGGTAGTGGCGTTCTTGCCGAGGCGACGGAAGAGTCGGCGTGGCTGCCGATGGTCAAGTTCACCTCTAAGGACAAGTTCGCGGGCGTCGTTGCGATCAAGCGCGGCGCGGCTTCGGCTGTGGAAGGCGAGGACTGCTGGGAGTCGGTCTCGGTTCCTAACCTTGACGAGGGGGCTGTGTACACCTGGTGGCGGCATACGGAAAATTCGACGAAGACGGACAAGAACGAGTTCACCGTGCGCTATAAGCCCTATGGCGGCATCTATGATTCAACGTATGACTTGAGCTGCTGTTGCGAAAAACAGCAACGTTCGACCGATATGACGCTGTCGGTCGTGCCCGATTCGTTTGCGTCTGATTACTATGGTTCGTTCAAGTCGGTCGAGGCGATTGGGGTGACAGTCGGCGAACATTCGATCACGCGGAAGGATTCGACTGGCGGTGCGAACAAGATCACGCTTTCGTACAACAAGTCAACCGGCATCGTCTCCGGCAAGTTCGATCTCCACTACACCGACGCGAAGACCAAGGCGGACAAGAAGCTTTCGGCGACCTACGCGGGCGTGATCCAGCTCGGCTATGGAGGATGCTGCGGGACGGTGCCTTCTTCGTTCGTGAACGGTTGCTGGTACATCACCGACAAGATCGGTTATGATCTGGATGAAACGACGGGCGCGTTCAAGAAATGGCTCAGCAGCGTCAAGCGCGGTGGTGTGGTAACGATTGAGCCCGCAGAGGCGGAATAAGGCAGGTGAAGCTGTGAAATCATTGCGAACATTCGTCGTATCGATGGTCGGAGTCGTCGTTTCTGCGACGGCTCTTGGTGCCAATCCCGGCAGCTGCGAGGCGGAGGCTGCCAAACGGACGCCAACGACCTTCGAACTAACCACCGAGGTCACGCTGACGAAGGCCTACAGTTCCGAGGCGGGCACATATGACGCGACGAACTACGTCTATTACTACAAGATCAACCTGAAGCGCGGCAAGGCATATTCCCTCTGGCTGACCGGACCAGATGGTTCTCGTCCTGATCCGGCCGAGATCGACTTCTACGATATCTATCCGCGTGAGGCCGATCCGGACAAGGACGAGTTCGAGCCCGGGGCGATGTTCCAGGAGTTTTCCGGCAAGTGGAAGCCCGGGAGCATGCAGGTGATGGTGGAGGACGAGTGGTACATCGACGAGGACGATCCCGAGATGAGCGATCCGCCGAGCTGGGACTACTATGTCCACATCGCCGGCACGAATGCGGCGAGCGCGACCTTGCATTACCAGCAGGCGAACGCGCTTCCCCTCGGCATTGAGGACAATCCCGACAAGGTCGAGCCGAAGGAATCGGCCTCTCAGGCGAAGACGGCGACTTTTGTCGATGGCGAGTTCACCTATGTCTTTTCCGTCAATCCCTTCTGGCCGGGCCGCCGCTATCTCTTTGCGACGGACGGCGGTGCGACGGCGAATCCGTACACGCTCGGCTTTGGCGTGACGGGAAAGCTTACGCCCTACGCGCCATGGGCGTCCGAGGGCAACAATTCCTGGTCGTTCGATCCCGACAACGACGGCAACGGAACGATCCTCGTCGCCGAGACGGCGGTGGATCCTGCGGCGAAGGTCACGCTGCGCTATCAGATACTGCCGACGCGCACGCTCGAGGAGCATCGGCCGGGAGTCCTTCCGCTGGGCGCGGAAGGCGTCTGCTTCGTACCGGGCCGGATCAACGCGACGGATAACCGGTATTACGACACCATCATCGACCAGAAGCTCTTCAAGACGGTAAAGCTCACGAAAGGCAAGCGCTACGTCGTCGAGACGAACGGCTCGAAGACGAATCTCCTGATGCGCATTTACGGCACTAACTTCGATCCGAAATACGCCTCGCTGACCGAAAGCCAGCAGACATCCAAGACGGGGAACCCGAAGTACGAGTGCACCAAGAAGGGTGACGGTTCGTGCGATGTCCGCTGCGGCTTTACGGCGGACTATGCCGGAGTTTACTATATCGGTGTATGTCAGAACCTTGCGGATGACGACCTGGACGAGCCGCTGGCGGACAACGAGATCCGGCTGACCATCGAGGAGGTTGCGCCGAAAGCCGGCGACCCAGACGCCTATGACGATGCCGACGATACTTACGTCGGCGCGACGATGCTCGCGCCTGCCCGCGGCATCAAGTGGGCCCAGCCGGCGCAGATTGACGAGACGGGGAGCGACTGGCATCGGCTCGGCAAGTGCGACTGGTATGATGTCTATAAGCTTCCGGTGCGGGCGGGGCTCGGCTACGGCGTTTCCGTGACCTTCGAGTCCGAGACCGAGACGTCGCTGACGGCGGACATCTTCCTGATGAACGGGAAGAGCGAGTCCAGGGTCAAGGCAAACGGCGACATCAATCCCGGTTCGGACTCGGGGCTCTTCTTCGCGGCTGAGAAAAACGGCATTTACTTCATCCGCATCAGGACGGCCGGGACGTACGGTCTTGATTGTCCGCGCTACAAGGTCCACACGATCGCCTATAACGACGCGGAGCTTGATTCGGAGCATGTCGGGCTTCTTCACGTGGATGCGAAGGGCTGTCCCGAGGCCACCTGGACGCTCGGATCCGAGTCGATGAAGTATCCGCTCGGCACGACGATCGCCCTCCCGATCGCGGCAAACAGGGCCGTGACGACGGCGACGGTCAAGTTCGGAGCGGTCAAGAACTTCGTCGTCGCACCGTCGTCCGTGACGGTCTCGCTGCTGGCGCAGGATGAGCCCGTCGAGGCATTCGCCGTCTACAGCGACAAGTACGATCCGAAGGACGACGAGGAAAAAGGCGCTTACAGCTGGAGCCTATCCAACAAGGAGAAGACCGAAAGCCGCACGTTGTGGACGGACGACGACGCCGACTACTTTGCGCTGACGGGCAAGGACGGCTACTATTATGACATCGTGATGAACCAGAGCGAGGGCGGGGACGCCGTCTTCTCGATCCTGCACGACGGCGAAACGCTGTGCGCCGGCGTGACCAATGTCCACCAGTTCGTCCTGCCGACGTCCAAGACCAAGTATTACCTCAAGGTTCAGCACAAGGTTCCGGCGAGCCCGAAGGACACCTCCTATTCGCTGTCCGGCCTGTACGCGAACGTCGGTGCCATCAAGTTCGCCAAGGCCGAGTACAAGGTCAAGGAGGGCGCAGCGTCCGTTTCGATCGCCGTGAACCGTACGGCTAAGGACGGCAAGGTGCGCGTTAAGCTCTCGACGGTGGACGGAGCGTATGCGAAAGGCATCGTCCGCGGCAAGGAGGGCGATGAGAATACGAAGTTCTACAAGCTGGAGGATCTGGTGCTCGAGTGGGCGAACGGCGACAACAAGGCGAAGAACGTGACGATCGACCTCATCCCCGACCTGACGCCGACCTTCCACGATGTCGTGCGTGCGTTTACGGTTGAGCTTACAGACGCAAAGGACGGCGACGACGGCTTCTACCCCGCCTCGTTTGTCGGCGGCGGCGAGAAGGCCGTCACGACCGTGACGCTGACGGAAGTCGCCAAGAAACAGCCGGGAACCATTCAGGTTGCGAACAGTGATAACAAGAATGTCAAGAAGCCGGAGTTCACGGTCACGGCCGGTTCGGAGCTCGCGATCAAACTTGAGCGCACGGTCGGCTCGTATGGCGACATCTCGATTGTCTGCGACACGTCCGCGCTGGACGACAAGGCGACGAACCTCCTTTGGAACGCCGGCTCTGCCGGCCAGAAGGAGCTTCAGGTCCATATCCCTGCGGCGACGGATCGGAAGGCGTCCGCCAAGTACACGATCAAACTGAAGGCAAACACGGGCAGCGGGCTTGAGAAGGCGACGCTCGCCGCCTCGTCCATCACGGTCTATGCGCTCAACCAGCAGTTCGCCCAGACGCTGGCGGACTACACAAAGAAGACGCTCTCGAAGACGGCCGGCTACACGGTCAAGGAAGGGAAGTCCGGCACATGGTTCGTGGGTGAGAACGGCGACTTCGTCAATTTCGAGGGTTCAAGCGCGCTGACGCTGACCGTGACCGGCCTCGCGGTCCTGCAGTACCGGGTGGATAGCGGTGAACTGCTGGAGTTTTCGTCCGCGGTTCCCGGCAAGACGGCGACCCTGACCATTCCCGCCGGGGCGAAGAAGGTTTCGGACATCAGGTACGTCTTCGCCGGCGGCGACTACGAGACGGTCTACCAGGCGGTGCGCTACGGATACGACGAGCCGATCTCAACGGAGACCACCGCGAAGCTGAAGGTTGCGCTCGGCAAGCTTCCGGACGGCATCAAGCTCGAGCAGGACAAGGCGTCGAAGGCCTGGTACGTCCGTGGCGTGCCGACGAAGGTGGGGTACTTCTTTGCCGAGATCCAGGACGCGCAGAAGAAGGTGATCGGCACGAACGCCTTCAATGTGATTGCGCTTCAGTCGGCGGTCGGGACGTTCTCGGGTGTCGCGAAGGCGGACGGCGTCTCCGGCGCGGCAGCGCTTGCGCAGGTGAAGCTGACAACCGCGGCGAACGGCAAGCTGTCCGCCAAGGTCAGCGTGGACGGAAAGACCATGTCGCTCACGGCGACGGGCTTTGTCCGTGCCGACACGAATGCAGTCCCCGTCCGCCTCGCTGCCGAGCTCCTGCAGATCCAGAAGGGCGTGACGAACAAGCTGACCTGCACGCTGACGGATTACGTGGCGACGGATTCCGTCGGCTGGGGCGACCTGCCGAGCTGCCAGCTGACGATGGGCGGCACCCCCGACACCGTTTACAACGGTTTCCTGTGCCGCGACAACTCGAAGGTGACGGAGTGGGTGACGGAGATGGCGGGATTCGCCGGATACTACACGGTGGCGCTCGTTCCCGGCGACCATGCGCTTGGAAACGGCTACCTGACGCTCACGCTGGACGCCAAGGGCAAGATCAAGCTCGCGGGCGTCCGCGCCGACGGCGTGTCGTTCTCCGCCTCGTCAATTGTCGGCGGACTCGATCTTACGGGCGGTGATCCGGCGGTGTTCGTGCCGGTCTTCGCGTTCAAGAAGCCGGCGGTGGTCGGCGGGTGGATGGCGATTCGCTTCCCGGCGGACGGCGAACCCGTGACGGAGGTTCCCGCGGGAGGGTTCTTCCGCTGGACGGGCGAGGACGTTTCGCAGGCGCTGGATACCGTCGGCGGCTACTACGACACGGTCGTCAATCTCCAGCGTGCGTACCTGACGGACGCCTTTTCGCTGTCGGCCGTGGACGTGGCGGTCGACGTGATCGGCAACACGGTGAGCGTGCCGAAGGGCAACGCCGCGAACGTGAAGCTGACCTTCAAGCGGGCGACCGGCATCCTGACGGGGACGAGCGACCTGACGTACGAAGAGAAGCCCTATAAGAATCTCAAGTACGCCGGCATCCTGTTGCTGAACCGGAGCGAGACGCATGCGTCCGTGCTGGGCGAGGAAGTATGGGCGGCGGGCTCCCTGGTGATTCCGAAGGTGACAAACGTGCCGTTTAACATCCTGCGGGAGCAATACGGGGAATAAGTAATGAAAAACCAAAAGGTTATCTTGATTCTTGTCGGCGCAGCCGTCCTTTCGGCGGCTTCGGTGGTTGTGTTCTTTTCCAGCGCGAAGACGCCGCGCGACAAGAGCGAATCGCTTCGTAATTCACGCACGATTCGTGATGTGGCGAAGGAACAGCGGATGACGGACAAGCGGAGGGGCCGGAAGGTCAAGGCGGTTGCCGTTGAAACCAAGGTTGAGCGTCCGCGTCCGACCTTTGAGATCGATCAGAAGGATGATGCTGCACTTACGGCGCTTCAGAGGCAACTCTTGGAGGAGATCCGCGCGGCGTTGCGGGAGGATGATTACCAGACGCTGATGCGGCTTGTCCGCAAGATGCAGTCCTCGGACGAGTGGCCGGACGGCATCCCGAATTCCATTAAGAAGGCGGCCTTGGAGGCGCTCGGATGGTACGGTTCGAAGTGCCTGCCGGAGATTGTCCCGTTCCTCGCCGATTCGAATCCGGAGATTGTGGCGGACGCCGTGAGCCAGTGGGAGGACGCAATCGCCGAATGCGACAGCGACCGCGAGGTTGCCGCGCAGGTCAAGCTTGCCTCGCGTGTTGTCGCGGACAGGGATTCGGTGGAGTCAATCCTGGTCGAGACGATGAACATGCGGCATAGCGTGGCAGTCGAGACGTTCAAGGATGTTCTTGCGAACGGGAACGAACCGGCGAAGGCCAAGGTGTTGGAGCAAATCTCCGACTACACGGATGACACGACCATCACGACGGGCGAACAGCTGGATGCGTGGCTCAAGGAGCATCCGGATGATCCCGGCGACGAGGAGATGTACGGCGCCATCGACGACAGCGCCGAGGACTGAACAAAGGGCACGTGAAAATGCGAAACCTGATTGCTGCGATGTTTCTTGCGACCGTCTCGGCAATGGGGCAGGCCGCATCGTTTCAAGGGCTCTCGTATTCGACGAGCGGCGAAGTCGTTCCCGGACAGTGGACGGCACAGTACGCGAAGGCGAAGGCGGCGGCGAAGAGCAAGAATGTGCCGCTCGTGGCCGTTTACGTGAGACCGACATGCGGCTATTGCAAGAGCCTGGGAAGTGCGCTTGCAGGTTCGTCGGTTTCCAGTTGGGCCGTCAAAAGGGGATATTATTTCGTCATTGGTGTTGAGGGGTCCGGCGAAGCATCGTCCGTCCTCTCGTTTGCGCAGACCGGCTCAAAGCTGCCGTTTGTCGGCGTGTGGTGGCCGAAGGACAAGTCCGGCAGGGAGGTGAAGGTCAAGTTCAACGGACGGTCCGGACTGATGCCGGTTACGTCCGGTTCGCTCGCGCAGCAGTTCATGGACTCAGTCGATAAGTACGTTGGTGACTATGCGGGGGTTCTTCCCAAAACGGTTACAGTTCAGTTCGATCCCAACAAGGGGACGATGTCCTCGTCGGCGAAAACGCGGGAGGTCACCACAGGAAAAGCCATCGGGACGCTGCCGATTGTTACGCGTAGCGGTTACGAGTTGGTCGGATGGTTCACGGCGTTAACGGGCGGCGAGAAGATTTCGTCTTCGACCGTCGTCACGCAGAAGGCGACGTATTACGCCCAGTGGTCGAAAATCTACTCCCTGTCGGTTGCCTGCAGTCCGAGCGGCGGCGGCAAGGTGTCGGGAACCGGATCCTTTGCGTCCGGCACGGCCTTTACGCTCAAGGCGACGGCGACGAGCGGGTATGTGCTTGCGGGATGGTATTCGGGGACGAAGTGCCTTTCCCAGGAGACGACCTATAAGGACGAGATGGGCGCGGCGAACCTTTCGCTGACGGCGAAATTCATCAAGAAGGCGGATGACACGGTGACGATCGATGCGGTCAAGTCGGCGGCCGAATACGAGACCAAGAAGGAGATCGATCCCATTTCCCTGTCGGTGACGGGCGGTTCCCTGCCGACGCTTTCGGTTTCAAAGCTGCCGTCGGGGCTCAAGTTCACCGCCAAGGCGATTACCGGGCATGCGGCGAACACGATCTACGGGACGCCGACGAAGAGCGGGATCTATTCGGCGCAGGTTACAGCCAAGACCGCGGGCGGCGCCAAGGCCTCGGCGATTCTGCCGCTCGTCGTCCGCAAGGCGGGTGAGCGCATCGTCAGGGTAAGCTGCGACACGGCAATGGGCAAGGTCTCCGGCGGCGGCGTCTTTGCGGATGGCAAGAAGGCGACGGTCAAGGCGTCGGCCGCGTCCAAGCATTGCTTTGCCGGCTGGACCATCGGAGGAGAACTCGTCTCTCGTTCGACGAGCTACGCTTATCTGGTCAACGGCAAGGATGTTACGCTGACGGCTAACTTCGTGACGAAGGAAGCCGACCTTAAGTCGGTCTCGCTCGCCGTCGCCGGGAAAGCGCAAATTGCCGCAGTCGTTCAGACAAACGTCGTCCGTTGCGGCGTACAGCTTAAGCTGCCGGTTGTCGCAAGCGCCAAGTCGGGAACGTCCGTGACGGCGAGCGGACTTCCGTCCGGATTGAAGCTCGTCAAGACGTTGGTGAACAAGGAGCTGAAGGAATATGCCTATGAAATTTCCGGAACCCCGTCTTCGGCGTCAAAGATCAATACGAAGACCGGTCTTGTCAAGCCGACGGTTGCAAAAATCAAGGTGACGACGCTGGGTAAAAATACGGTCACTTATCAGTATGCTTTTGTCATTGAGGCGTTGCCGACCTGGGCTTACGGTAACTTCAGCGGATTTGCCGCGGTGGAAGAAGACGGAATGGGTATTGGCGCCGCCTCCCTAACGGTTTCGTCCGCCGGAAAGATTAGCGGCAAGTTCACGCTCTTCGGGACGAATTGGACCTATTCCGTCGTTGGATATGCGTCTTGCAGTAATCCCGACGATTCAACAAAGGGCAAGTTCCGCATCGAGGCCGTAGCCAAGAAGTCCAAGCTGCAGTTGCCGTTCGTTGCCGAAGTGACGCCAGGAATCAGCAAATGCTCGATTGTCAGTGCTGATGAGGGCGATTGGTTTATGACGCTCCATCGTAAGGTCTGGAGTGACAAGCCGGCTCTGCCGTCACCAAAACTTGCAAAAATCTATCTTGCTGAACTTGGCTATAATAATCTTGCCGTTTCCGTTTCTTCCTCTGGCGCGGCAACGTTTGCCGGAAAGTTGAATGACGGAACTAAGGCATCATCAACCTCGTCGTTAGTATTTATTGATGAAAACGGCTTCTATCAGACCTACTTGATCGTGCCATGGTCCAAAACGTTCGGCGGATATTTTGACGAAATCAACCTAAATTCGCTGAAATAGCCAATTAAAAAATATTTAAATTATTTTGTCATCGCCCTCAAATCCCCGCATATACTCTTGTGGATTGAGGATATGGGGAGAGGAAACAAACGGCCTTGACGATCCGATCGGAGATCCACGAATCATTTGAGTTCTTTCTGAACTAACCTTGAACGACCCGGAGCGAAAAGCCCCGGGTTTCGTTTATTCTGTCAGCACATTGCGGCAGTTTTTGATATAATTTCCACTATGAGCGAACGGCAGCGAATCGGTGAATATGAAATCGTCCGTCTTTTGGGGAAGGGCGGGATGAGTGAGGTTTACGAGGTTGAGAATTCACGCCTCGGGTCACGGCATGCCCTGAAGCTCTTCACCTATGAAAAGGACGACCCCGATGTCAGGGAACGGTTTCAAATCGAGGGAAAGTTGCTCGCGCGCCTGAGTCACCCGCGAATCGTCAAGGTGACGGATTTCGGCGTGACCGAGGATGGTAAGCCCTACTTCGTGATGGATCTCGTCCTCAACGAGCGCGGCGAAATGCAGCTTCTCTCCGATATCGCGCCGGGAACGGCAGACGAGGAGACCATCGGCCGCTGGTATGACGATCTCCGGGAGGGGCTTGCATACATCCACGCGAATGGCGTCATTCATCGCGATCTCAAGCTTCAGAATGTCCTCATCGGTCCCGATGGTCACGCGGTTCTCACCGACTTCGGCATCTCCAAGATCTTCGACGCGAAGGGAGATGGCGCGAAGATCGTCGATACTGTCAATACCATCGTGAGGATGCGAAAGGGTCGCTCGCTGGTGATGGGTTCGCTCGGGTATATGGCGCCGGAGCTGGAGATGGGGGTGGCGGCGAGCCCTCAGAGCGATTGGTATGCGCTTGGCGTCATCGTCTATCGGCTTTTGACGGGTACTTGGTGTGATGCCAGGACGGATGTCGTGGGGACGCTCGATACCTATGATCCCGCCTGGAAGACGATTCTTCCAAAGCTTCTCCACTCCAATCCCAACGGGCGCGAGTGCCTCTCTTATTCCGAAGCCAAGGCCGCCGCGCGGGAGAAAGCGGAGTTCGAGTGGGAGGAGAAGTGGCTCAAGGAGAAGTCGCGCGGACATCTGGCGCGGCACTTGGCGAGGTATCTCGGCGTGGCCACGGGAATATTGCTGGTGGCGCTTCTGTTCGGTGCGCGCAAGTATGTCGGCGACCACGAAATCTGGAAGTTGAAGATGGCCTCGGGTGGCTATGCGGGGCTGGTGCCGGAATTCGACGAACTCTTTCGAATTCCCGCCGAAGCGAAGGCCGAGGAAACGGAAGATGCCGAGGGTAATGTCATTATGCCATCGCGGGCGCAGTTCGAGGCCGCGCGGCTGGATGCCTTGGTTCTCACCTATAAGACATTGGACGGCCTTCGTGCAGGGAGGATTACGGCCGATAGCGCCCTGCGCGAGTTGGAGGGATTGCGCGAGATGATCGCCGCCGATTCCGAACTGTCGCCATTCGACCGCCTGTCCATCGGCGGGGGCGAATATTCCCAGGTCGGCGAGGTCGAGCCGCTCGTCAAATTGCTCGACAATGCCATGGATAAGCTAAGGACGGCGTTCGACGAATGAGCACTTTCCCCGTCACGTCCGTTACGCTGATTGCGAAGATCAAGGATCTCGCCCCGGGCGAGGATTCTGCCGCCTGGGTTCGTTTCTGGGATACCTACCAGGGGGCCATTCGCGCCTTCGCCGCGTTCAAAGGCGGGGAGGAGAATGCCGATGATATCGTCATGACGGTTCTGGGTAAGCTGGTGGAGGTGTTGCGTTCGGGGCAGTATTCGCCGGAGAAGGGCAGCTTCCATTCCTATCTTGCCACGATGATCGTCAACGAGGTGCATATGGCACGCCGCAAGGAGATGGTGCGCCAAGTGGATAAGCGCGTTTCCATGGATGCGCCTATTGCTGGCGACGATGGCGGGACGATTGCCGATACGCTCGCAGGTGCCGATGTCTCGCCCGAGCAATTGGATGACGACTGGCGTAAGGCGGTGCTCAAGGCGGCGCAGGAGCATGTTCTCATGCATACGGCGCTTTCCGAGCGTGATCGTCAGGTCTATCGCGCCTACGCGCTGGAAGGCGAGGACATCGGCGCGGTCGCCGGGAAGTTCGGTATTTCTCGCAATTTTGTCAGCCAAATCAAAACCCGCATCGAAAAGCGAATTGTCGCTGCCGGGCGGGAGATGATCGCCAAGGAGGAAGGAATATGAATCAGCAGATTTGGAACCTGGTCGCGGTGGGCGCGGCGTTTGGAATGGCGGCGCTGTCGCTCGCGGTCCTGGCGGGGCCGCGCGTGCGGGCGCTATTCGCGGAACTGCCGCGGCGCTTCCGCGCGCAGCCGTTTTCGGGACTGGTGCCGCTCGTCCTGGCGGGGGTACTCTTCGCCTATGGCGCTACCAAGCCCGCAGGCGGGAGTTACTTCAAGGATGGTGCTGGGGATGAGTCGAACACGTGGTGGCGGGTTACGGCGGATAACGTTTTGCAGGTTGATGCAGAAAGAGATGCAAGCGCCATGCCGGATTTTGCTTCGGCCAATGAACAGCCATGGGTGGCTAAGGATAATGGCATCACCGCCATCGAAATCGGTGAAGCGCTCACCAATGTCGGCGACTATGCGTTCGCAGATCTGAAACTGCTTGACAGTGTGACCATTCCCTCGAATATCGTGAGCGTGGGCACGAATTCCTTTGAGAACGTGGGGTCTGTGGATAGTCCTTGTTCGTTGGTGGTGCCAGAGGATTGGACGGATTTGCCGGGCGACAAAGGTTATTGGCACGGCGGGTACTTCAAGGTGGTGAAAGTGGAGGAGGTTGCGGTGCCGACGGCGGTGGCGGGGCTTATCTACAACGGCAATGTGCAGACGGGCGTGGTGGCGCAGACGGGCTATACGCTTACGAACAACGCGAAGACCGACGCGGGTAGTTACACGGCGACGGCGACGCTCGCAGAAGGTTATGTCTGGGAGGGCGGCTCGACTGCTGCTACGAACATTGAGTGGTCGATTGCCAAAGCAACGACAAATATGCTTTCAGGCAAGCCCACGCAGAATGGCTGGACTGCGGGGGAAAAAGAGGTTGTCGCCGACTTGACTGAGGTGCACGCCACATTCGGTACGCCGGTTGCGAAGTATTATACGAATGAAGGATGCACAACCAATTTCACGCCTTCGCCCGCAACGGCGGCCGGCACCTATTATGTGCGGGCGGAAGTCGCGGAAACCGCTAACTATGTAGGGGCGGTTTCTGAAGCCGTGAGTTTTGTCGTCAAGGCGGCAGTCAGGCGAATCGACATTCCCACGGCACATACCGGTCTCTTCTATGATGGCACGGAAAAGATCGGAGTTGCGGACGGTGCAGATTATTCGGTTGAGGGCGGAAAGGCGGTGGAAGTGGGGGACTATACGGCGACAGTGTCGCTGAAAGATCCGATCTATACTTGCTGGGAGAATGGCACAACTAACGACTTGCAGATTACGTGGTCGATTGTGGAGCTCTCGGTTGCCCTCTTCAGTTTTGAAACGAACCGGGTGGAGGTGCAAGAAGGGGAATGGATTGAAATTAGCGTCAATGGTGGTGCAGCAGAATTCTCCTCGTCGGTGCAGCTCGCGGTCCTTTATGAAACCGCCGCCGCCGCCGATCTGGACCTTAAGAGCGTGAAAGTGAATGGTGAGGAGGATAAGACGTTCAAGTTTCCCTATACGCTCACCTGGGGCGCTGGCGTCGTCACCAACCAGGTGATTAGGATTCCCGTCAAGAAGGATAGTGATGCGGCCGCCGAGACATTGACGCTGGCGCTGCAGACGCCGATGAATGGTATCATCGGGGAGTCGCGTTGCCGCGTGACGATTGCTGGCGAGTTCGTCGATGATAAGTACTATATCCGCGCGGTGCCGAACGACGCGACGTACGGCAAGGTGACGGGCTCGAAATTGGTGAAGTCGGGAACGAAGGTTACGCTGAAGGCGACTGCGAACAAAGGATATGCCTTCACGGGCTGGTTCGAGGGCGATGAACTGAAGGAGAAGGCCGCGAGCTATCCCATAGTGGCGGACTCCAATCGCGACCTTGTCGCGTACTTCGAGCCGCTCGCCGCGGACTTCTTGGAGCTGGAGGATTTTCTGCCGTCCAATGTGGTCGTGGGGGTAGCGTACTCGAACACGCTTTATTCGGCGATTCCGCCGTACGAAGAGGTGCGGTCCGGCTCGCTGCCGACGATCTCCGTCTCGGGTCTCCCGGGCGGGCTTAAGTTCTACGCGAAGGAGACGAAGGTCAAGCTTGACAAGAACACATCGGTGCTTGTTCCGGCGAACACGATCTTCGGTACGCCTACCAAGGCGTCTGCCGTTAAGAACGGTGCCCCGACGCCATCGAAGGTCAAGGTGACGGTGAAGAACTTGGGCGGCTACAAGATCGTCCGCACCTACGGGCTCGTTGTTTCGGCGGCGGGGACGGAATCGGGCGGACTTGCGCCGGTCATTGGCGACGACGAGCCGTACGCCACGGTCTCGGTCGCGCTCTCCGACGATGCGGCCGGCAAGGTGACGGGTGCGGGCCTTTACCAGGCGGGCAAGAAGGTGACGATGAAGGCGACTGCCAATAAGGGTTATGTCTTCGCGGCGTGGCTGGACGAGAATGGGGTGACTAATTCCACGGCGGCGAGCTATCCCTTCACGATGCCGTCCAACAACGTCGCGCTCGTCGCGAAGTTCGCGCTGCCGGACGAGATCGCCGATCCGAAGGGCAAGGGCGTGGGCGTCGCGGTTGTCCGCAACAACGACTTTGCGGGCAACATTACCGGTGCTGGCTACTATCAGCAAGATAAGAAGGTGACCTTGAAGGCGACGGCCAATAAGGGTTATGTCTTCGCGGGCTGGGCGACGAAGGATTTTGTGGTGACGAACCAGGCGGCGAGTCTGACGTTCACGATGGGAACGGAGAAGGTCCGCGCCTATGCGGTCTTCGTGACGGCGGGTGAGGATCAGGGCTCGATCACGACGGCGGCGAACGGGGCGGAGCTTTTCGTGACGGAGAAGGGCGTCGCGTGCCTCACGACGAACGTGATGTGCGGTGTCGATCTCCGCTGGCCGGTCGCGGCGAGCGCGCTCTCGCTCCCGACGGTGAAGGTGGCGGGACTCCCGAGTGGGCTCAAGTTTACCGCGAAGGACATTATGGTGAAGGGCTCCAAGACGGAGGTGGATATTCCCGCGAACACCATCTACGGCGCGCCCACGGCGGCGTCGAAGCCCGGCAAGCCCTCGGCGGTGAAGGTGACGGTGACGACGTCCGGCAAGTCGAAGGTCGAGTACCAGATCAATCTCGTGGTCGATCCGCTTCCGGACTACGCGGTCGGTACGTTCGACGGCCCCGTGTTCGCTGCGGATGGCATGCAAACCAACGGGGTCGTGAAGCTGACGGTCGCCAAGAACGGCAAGATTTCGGGAACGATCCAGACGAACTGCGTAGGCGCGGCGGCGAAGAAGCTCACGCTCTCGGCCGCGTCGTTCGCGGACTACGACCTCGCGACGGGCGATTTCACACTCGCTCCGACCTACAAGGACGGCAAGGTGACGGTCGAACTGCCGTTGTCGCTCGCAGGCGTGGTGATTGATGATTCCGTGACGAACGGCGTCGTCGCCGCCGATGACGCATCGCTTTTCGCCTACCAGAACGTCCTCAAGGGCACGGCGGCGACGGCGTTTGATGCGCCAAAGCTCGATGCGTACACGAACCTCGTGCTGACCGTCCAGAAGGACGGCGTCCTCAAGGTGGCGGGTAAGGTCCCGGACAATTCTGGCAAGCCCATCTCGGCCTCGGGTTCGTCGCAGATCTACTACGATGCCTACGAGGCGGGCTACCGCGCGGTCATCTACCTGCCGTCGAAGGCGGGCTTTGACGGTGTCGCTGAGATTGTGGAAGTTCCGCAGACGGGGGAGTAAGTTTGGTATAATATCCCCAACGAAAGCAAAAGAGTTATGAATGACGATCTATGTAAGGTGCGCAATATCGGTATTGTTGCCCATATTGATGCGGGCAAGACGACGACTACCGAGCGCATTCTCTTCTATACGGGGAAGATTCATCAGCACGGCGATGTTCACGACGGTAACACCACCACCGATTTCATGATTCAGGAGCGGGAGCGCGGCATCACCATTCAGTCCGCGGCGATTTCCTGCGAGTGGGATGGCCATGCCATCAATATCATCGATACCCCCGGCCATGTCGATTTCACGATGGAAGTGGAGCGTTCGCTCCGGGTTCTCGACGGGGCGGTGTGCGTCTTCTGCGCCGTGGGCGGGGTTCAGCCCCAGTCCGAGACCGTCTGGCGGCAGGCCGATCGCTATCAGGTGCCGCGCCTCGCGTTCGTCAACAAGATGGATCGGATGGGGGCGGATTTTCAGCGCGTGGTGGAAGAGCTTCGGCAGAAGCTCAAGGCCCCGGCGTGTCCTATCGAGCTGCCCATCGGCAAGGAGGACGGTTTTCAGGGCGTCGTCGATCTGCTGGCAATGAAGTCCATCGTCTATGACGAGGCCTCGGAGGGAAAGAAGTTCACCATCGGGGAGATTCCCGCCGAGCTGAAGGACGAAGCGGAACTTGCGCGCGCCGAGCTGGTGGAGAAGGTGGCGGATGTCGATGAAGGCGTGATGGAGGCGTGTCTCGAAAAGGGCGACCTTACCACGGAGGAGCTCATCCCCGCCATCCGCCGCAGTGTCATTGCGGGGAAACTCGTGCCCGTCCTTTGCGGCACTTCGCTCCGGGACAAGGGCGTGCAGCCGCTCCTCGACGCCGTCTGCCGTTATCTGCCTTCGCCGAGCGACCGTCCGCCCGTCACCGCGACGGACCTAAAGAGCGGCGAGCAGGTCGCGCGCAAGCAGGAGGACGGCGAACTGCTCACCTCGCTCGTTTTCAAGATCGCGACCGATCCCTATGTGGGCAGGCTCTTTTTCGTGCGCGTGTACGGCGGCATCCTCAAGAAGGGTGCCAACGTTTACAATCCGCGCACCAAGAAGCGCGAGCGCATCATGAAGATCGTGCGGCTCTTCGCCGACGACCAGATTGAGGTGGACGAGCTTAGGGCCGGCGACATCGGCGCCATCGTGGGGCTCAAGGAAGTGACGACCGGCGATACGCTCTGCGCGGAAATGAAGCCCTGCTACTTGGAGCGCATCACCGCTCCCCAGCCGGTGATGTTCATGGCCATCGAGCCGAAGTCGAGCGCCGACAAGGAAAAGCTCGTCGAGTCGATGAGGGCGCTCGCTGCCGAGGACCCCACCTGCCAGTTCCGCGAGGACGAGGAGACCGGGCAGACGATTCTTTCGGGGATGGGCGAGCTCCATCTGGAGATTCTCGTCGATCGCCTCAAGCGCGAGTTCAAGTGCGCCGCGAACGTCGGCAAGCCCATGGTCTCCTACTGCGAGACCGTTACGGCCCCCGCCCTCAGGAACTTCGCCTTCGACCGCGAACTCGGCGGCAAGCGCCATGCGGTGGAGCTGAAGATCGAGGTGAAGCCGCTCGCGCGCGGCCAGGGCACGAAGGTCAACCTCGCGCGCGATTTCGTCAATCTCGTTCCCGACAAGCACCTGCAGGAATGTGTCTCGCAGGGGCTCGCCGACGGCATTGCGACGGGGGTCCTCGCGCGTTATCCGATGACCGATCTTGAAGTGAACTGCGTCTCGGCGACGCTCGTCGATCCGGAGGTCTCGGACGAGGTGGCGTTCCGCTCCGCGGCGATGATGGGCTTTCGCGAGGCGGCGGAAGCGGCGGCGCCGGAGTTCCTGGAGCCGATCATGAAGCTGGAGATTCTCACCCCGCCCGAGTCGGTGGGGGAGATCCTCGGCGACCTCAACGCGCGCCGCGGCACGGTGCTCGATATGGATATGCGCGGCGATTTCCAAGTGGTCCACGCGCGCGTGCCGCTCGCGCAGATGTTTGGCTATGCGACGGCGATTCGTTCGCTCACCAAGGGCCGCGCCTCCTATTCGATGGAGACCGACCAGTTCGAACTCGCCCCTAAAAACGTGAGAGAGGAGATTCTCAGCAGATGAAGAAGATGAATATGGTCATCGCCCAGTCGGGCGGTCCTTCGATGGTCATCAACCAGTCGCTCGTCGGCGCGGTGCTCGCGGCGCGCAAATCGGCTAAGATCGGCAGGATCCTCGGCGCCCGGCATGGCATCCTCGGCATTCTCGGCGAGGACTACCTCGATCTCCGCAAGCCCTCCGTCAGGAAACTGGAGGCCATCGCCGCGACCCCGTCTTCCGCGCTCGGCAGCTGCCGCCGGAAACCCGACGCCGCCGACTGCAAGACCATCTTCGAGCGGTTCCGCAAGCTGAACGTCGGCTATTTCTTCTACATCGGCGGCAACGATTCGGCGGATGCCGCGCGCATTGTCGCCGAGGAGGCGGAGAAGGCGGGCTATCCGCTCGTCGTCTATCACATCCCCAAGACCATCGACAACGACCTCCGCTCTTGCGACCACACGCCCGGCTTCGGTTCGGCGGCGCGCTTCGTCGCTTCGGCAATTCGCGGCGACGATCTCGACAACCGCGCGCTCGGCGGCGTGAAGATCGATGTCATCATGGGCCGCGACGCCGGCTTCCTCACGGCCGCGAGCGCGCTCGCTCGCGTCCGCCCCGACGACGGTCCCCATCTCATCTATCTCCCCGAGGTGCCGTTCTCCGAGGAGAAGTTCGTCCGGGACGTGAAGTGCGCGATGAAGAAGTTTGGCCGCTGCGTGGTGGCGGTCTCCGAGGGCATCCGCGGCAAGGACGGCGTGCCGATGGGCGCCAAGTTCGCCGGCGGCGAGCAGGATTCGCACGGCAATGTGCAGATGTCCGGGACTGGCGCCTTGGGCGATGCGCTCGCGAAGCTCCTCAAGGCGAAAGCCGGCGTGAAGCGCGTCCGCGCCGATACCTTCGGCTACCTCCAGCGTTCCTTCCCCGGCATCGCCTCCAAGGTGGATCAGCGCGAGGCCTTTCTCGCGGGCGCGGCGGCGGTGAAGGCGGCGCTTGCGGGAGTGCTCACGAAGGGTACTGTCGGCATTATCCGCAAGCACGGCAAGGGAAAGTCGGAGAAGTACGCCGTCGCCTTTCTGCCGCGTCCGATCGCCGATGCCGCGAAGTTCACGCGCTCGGTGCCGAAGGCGTATATCGCGAAAAACGGGCATGACGTCACCCGCGCGTTCATCGACTATGCCGCGCCGATTGTCGGCGCGCTTCCCGCTTGTGAAGTGTTTTGAAGAAGGAACCTATGAAGGCGCTCGGTAAGATTTCCCTCAATATCGTCTTCCTTTCGGCGTTGCTGTTTTCGGCCATCGCCGCGTTTGTGGCGCATTCGACCAAGCAGATGATGGTCGATGAGGCGCGCAAGACGGTTGAAAGCGTGGTCAAGAACACGGTCGGGCGCATCGACCGGATGATGACGGGGGTGGAGACGGCGGTCAAGAACTCGGCGTGGATCGTCGGCGAGCACCTTGATGATCCCGACTACGGTTACCGCATCACGCGCGAACTCGTCGAGAACAATCCCTACATCGTGGGCAGCGCCGTCGCCTACAAGTCCGGCTTCTTTCCGGCGAAGGGGCATTTCTTCTCGCCTTACACGCATATTGACGCGAAAGGCGAGTACCATAGCTTTCAGCTCGGCCGGGAGGGGAACGACTACTTCGCCCAGGACTGGTACTCCGTACCCGTCAAGACCGGCAAATTCTACTGGTGCGAGCCCTATTTCGACGAGGGCGGCGGCAAGATCCTGATGAGTACCTATTCCGTGCCGATCAAGGACGATGACGGCAACGTCTATGCGATCCTCACGGCCGACCTCTCGCTGGACCGCCTCCAGCGCTTCGTCGCCGCCATCCGCCCCTATCCCGATTCCTATGCGGTCCTCACCTCGGCGAAGGGCGAGTACCTCGTCCCCCCGCCCCAGGGCGTCGAGCGCGAGCGCGGCAGTACCATCGCCATCCGCGATCGGGCGGAGAACGGCTGGACGGTGGAGATCGTCTGCCCGGTGGACGAGATCCTCGAAGGCGCCCAGCGGCTCGTCGTCCGGATCATCGTCTTCTCGGTGACGGGCCTTGCCTTCATCCTGCTCCTGTCGTGGTTCTACTCGTCGCGGCTGCAGCGGGCGGCGGCCGAGCGGCAGCGGATGGAGAGCGATCTCGCGATCGCGAACAAGATCCAGAACGGGATGCTGCCGAAGGATTTCCCCGCGGGCTTGTCCGCGCTGCTCCGTCCGGCGCGTGAGGTGGGCGGCGACGTCTATGATTTCGTCGTCCGCGGCGACAAGCTCTATTTCCTCGTCGGCGACGCCTCCGGGAAGGGGGTGCCCGCGGCACTCTTCTCCTTTATGGCGGGAACGGCGTTCCGTCAGGCCTGCTCGTTCGATCTGCCGCCCTCCGAGATCGTCCGTCAGATCAACAACATCCTCACCCGCGGCAACGAGATGAGCATGTTCGTGACGGTCTTCGTGGGGGTCATCGACCGCCGCACGCTGGCGTTCTCCTATTGTAACGGCGGGCACAATCCGCCGGCCGTCATCCGCCCTGACGGAGTGGTGGAGATGCTGCCCGTCCGCCGCAACATCCCCTGCGGAGTTCTGGAGAATCGCGTCTTCGAAGGACAGGAGACGGCGCTTCCGCCCGGATCGCGGCTGTTGGTCTATACCGACGGCGTCACCGAGGCGATGACCGCCGCCGGGCAGCAGTACGGCGAGGTGCGGCTCAAGGTGTTCGCCACCTCGCACGCGAACTTCGCCGCTTCCGGCCTCGCTCGCGAGCTGTTGGTGGCGGTGGACCGTTTCGTCGCGGGCGCGGAGCAGTCCGACGACATCACCATCATGGCGCTCGATACGGAGGCGTTGAAGGCGTGAGCAGGTCCCGCGGCCGTCGTACCGGAGCCCAAGCGCTTGTCGAAGCCCTCGGCAAGGCGGGCGTGGAGCTGGTTTTCGGCTATCCGGGCGGGAACGTGCTGCCGATCTTCGATGCGCTTTCCCGCGCGTCCTTCAAGTTCGTCCTCGGCCGTCACGAGCAGGGGCTCGTCCACATGGCCGATGGCTACGCGCGTGCGCTCGGTCGCCCCGGCGTGGTGCTGGTGACGAGCGGCCCCGGGCTCACCAATACGATCACCGGGCTCGGCGCCGCCAATATGGACGGCGTGCCGCTTGTCCTCATCTGCGGGCAGGTGCCGCTTCCGCAGATCGGCACCGACGCCTTTCAGGAAGCCGATACGACGGGGCTCACGCGCGCCGTCACCAAACACAACTTCCTCGTCCATTCGGCCGACGAGATCCCCGAGACGGTGGCGCAGGCCTTCTATATCGCCACTCACGGCAAGCCCGGCCCCGTGGTCATCGACTTGCCGCGCGACTGCCAGGAGGCGCTGACGGCGGCGGAATATCCCGAGCGCGTGGTACTTAGGTCCTATCATCCCGAGGTCGCGGCCACGACGCGCGAGGTGAATCGCCTCGCGAAGCTGCTCAACGAGGCGAAGCGCCCCATCCTCTATGCGGGCGGCGGCGTGATCGCCGCCGGCGCCGCGGGCGATCTCACGGCGCATGCGCGCAAGGCGCGCATCCCGGTGGTGACGACGATGATGGGGCTCGGGGCGATTGACGCTCGCGACGAGCTGGCGCTGGGGCTCGCCGGCATCTACGGCTCGCCGCTGGCGAATGCGGCGCTCGCCGAGGCCGATCTCGTGGTGGCGCTCGGCGTGCGCTTTAACGATCGCGTGACGGCGGCTCGTAAGCGTTTCCTCGCCCGGGCGAAGCTCGTGCATGTCGATTGCGATCCAAGTTCGATCGGCAAGAACGTGCCCGTCCATCTCGGCATCGTCGCCGACATCAAGGATCTGCTCACCACCATCGATTCGCGGGTGCGGCGGCAGTCGCGCGGCGACTGGTTCAAGGCGCTGGCCGTCAGTTCGCCCGCGCCGCGTACGGTCGCCGGCGGGAAGGTTTCGCCGCTTGCGGTGCTGGCGGCGGTGGAGCGCGAGACGGCGGGCGAGGCGATTGTCGTCACCGATGTCGGCTCGCATCAGCTTTGGGCGGCACGGCACTTCCGGCATTTCCATCCGCGGCATTTTCTCGCTTCGGGCGGCATGGGCGCAATGGGCTTCGGCATTCCTGCGGCAATCGGTGCGGCGCTCGCGAGGCCGGGCAGGCGGGTCGTCGCCTTTCTGGGCGACGGGGGGGCGCAGATGACGGCCGAGGAGCTGATCGTCGCCGCCGAGGAGCGGCTGCCAATCGTCTTCATCGTTTTCGTGAACCATACGCTTGGACTCGTGCGCGAGATGCAGCGGGACGAGTGCAGCTCGCGGTTCTTCGCGACCGACCTGCGCGTGCCCGATTTCGTCCGGCTCGCCGCCGCCTACGGGGTGCGCGGCGTGCGCGTCTCTTCGCCTGCCGCCGTGGAGACGGCGGTTCGGCGGGCGCTGCGCGCGAAGGGGCCGGTACTTCTGGCGGTCGAAATCGACAAGGAGGTGAGGGCGTGAGCAAACCGGAAATCCACCGCCTGAACTGCTATGTCGAGAACCGCCCGGGCGTTCTGGCGCGCATCGTCGGGCTCATTTCGGGGCGCGGCTACAACATTCAGACGCTGAATGTCGGCCCCACCGAAGACGGCACCGTCTCGCGGATGAAGATCGACGTCCTCGGCTCCGCGCGCGTCGTCGAGCAGATCATCTTGCAGCTTCGTAATCAGGTCAACGTCATTGAAGTAACCTCAAGAAGGATGTGAAGATGAAGAAACCCACGGTCACGGTCCGCCCCTTCGGCAAGACGAAGTACGGCGAAAAGGCGAGGAAGTTCGTTCTGCAGGGCGCCGGCGGCGTCGTCCTGGAGGTGAGCGACTACGGCGGGAAGGTGGTGAAGCTCTACACGCCCGACCGTCAGGGGAAGTTCAAGGACGTGGTCGTCGGCTTCGATTCGCCGGCGGGCTGGGACAACGGCGATCCCTACTGGGGCTCGATCATCGGCCGCTACGGCAACCGCATCGCCAAGGGCGTCTTCAAGTTGAACGGCAAGCAGATCAAGTTGCCCGCGCTCAACAACGCGCCGGCCGGGATCGGCTGCAACCTCCATGGCGGCGCGCGCGGCTGGGACGCCTACGTCTGGAAGGCGGCGCCTTTCGTGAAGGGAACGGATGTCGGGGTGGTCTTCACTCACGTCTCCCCCGACGGCGACGAGGGCTTCCCGGGCGAGGTCGAGGTGAAGGTCACCTATACGCTCACCAAGGACAACGTCTGGCGCGTCGATTACGAGGCGGTGCCGAGCAAGGATACGCCCATCAACATGACCCAGCACGTCTATTTCAACTTCAAGGGCGAGGCGGGCGGCACCATCGAGGATCACGTCCTCAAGATCGCCGCGTCGAAGTTTACCCCTACCGACAAGGGGCAGATCCCGACGGGGAAGGTGGTTCCGGTCGCGGGGACGCTTTTCGATTTCCGCAAGGGCATGCGCATCGGCGAGCAGATCAACGCCGCCGACCGGGATCTTGAGATCGGCCGCGGCTACGACCACAACTGGGTTCTGGACAAGGGCGAGATGGCCACCGGCCGCAAGCCGAAGAAGCTGGTCTATGCGGGTGAGGTCTCCTATCCGCTCAACGGGCGCAAGGTCGAGGTCTGGACGATGGAGCCGTGCCTCCAGGTCTATACCTCAAACTGGAGCGACTACAACCAGACGGCGAAGGGCGGCGAGCATCTTTCCTTCCGCTGCGGAGTGGCGCTCGAAACCCAGCATGCGCCCGACTCTCCCAATAAGCCACAGTGGCCTACGACCATCGTGAAGGCGGGGGAGGTCTATCATACCGTCACCGAGTTCCGCTTTGGCGTGGCGTAAGCGAATATGGTATAATATGCTGACATTTTTCACAGGAAAGGATGTTGCCCCCAATGAGCGAACTCAAAGATGACTTCATGGTGTTCTCCGGCACGGCCAATCTGCCGCTTGCCGAGAAGGTGGCTGAATATCTCGGCAAGCCCCTTAATGCGATTAATATCCCCCATTTCCCCGATGGCGAGACCTTCTGCCAGGTGATTGACGGGGTGCGCGGCAAGGATGTGTTCGTGATCCAGTCGGGTTCGCCGTCGCCGAACGAGGCGTACATGGAGCTCTTCATCATCATGGACGCGCTGAAGCGCGGCAGCGCTAGGCGCATCACGGCGGTATTGCCCTATTACGGCTACGCCCGTCAGGACCGCAAGGACCAGCCGCGAGTGCCGATCACGGCGCGGCTCATCGCGAACCTCCTGGAGGCCGCGGGTGCCGACCGGGTGATGACGCTCGATCTGCACGCCAACCAGATCCAGGGCTTCTTCGACATTCCGCTCGATCACCTCAAGGCGGAGCCGATCATCCTCAAGTACATCCGCGACCAGCACTGGTCGAACCCGATCATCGTCGCGCCGGATACGGGCGGGGCGAAGACGGCCTACGGCTACAGCCGCAAGCTCGGCTGCGGGCTCGCCATCGTCGCCAAGCAGCGCACGGGCGGCGATACGGTGGAGTCGTTCTCGATCGTCGGCGACGTGAACGGTCACGATGTCATCATGATCGACGACATGACGGCGACGGGCGGCACCCTGTCGGCGGCGGCGAAGATGTGCCGCGACAACGGGGCTAAGTCGGTGCATGCGTTCGTCTCGCACTTCCCGCTCACGCCGAAAGGTGCGGAGCGGCTGATGACCGAGGGCTTCCTTGATGAGCTCGTCGTGACCGATTCGATCAAGCTGCGCGAGGGGTTCGATCCGTCGAAGCTTCCCTTCAAGCTCACCCAGCTTTCGGTGGCGCCTTTGATCGGCGAGGCCATTCGTCGCACGCATAACGACGTGTCGATCAACGATCTCTTCAATCACGAATAAGTGAAAGTCGTCGTTGGTCTTGGAAATCCGGGTGCGCAGTATGTAAGTACTCCGCACTCGGTTGGTTTTGAGACCGTGGATGCGCTCGCGTCCGAGGCGGGGGTCGTCTGGGAGGAGAACCGCAGGTTCAGGTGCCTGATGGCGAAAGTGGTCATTGCGGGCGAGGGCGTCCTGCTCGTAAAGCCCCAGACCTACATGAACCTCTCGGGGGAGTCGGTGGCGCCGGTCGTCAAGTATCATAACCTCACGGCGGCGGAGCTGCTGGTCGTTCAGGACGATATCGATCTCGCCGTGGGGCGGCTCAGGGTTCGCAAGGGCGGCAGCTCGGGTGGGCACAACGGCATCCGCAACATCATCGAGCGGCTGGGGACGCCGGACTTCATGCGGCTTAAGCTCGGCGTCGGGAAGGATCGCGAAAATGTGATCGCCCATGTGCTCGGCAAGTTCGATCCCGCAACGCGCAAGCTGATGGATCAGGAGGTCGCGGAAGCGGCGAAGGCGGTGAAGGTGATTCTTGCCGAGGGGTTGGAAAGGGCGATGAACGCCGTCAACGGCTGGCGTCCGTCTCTCCCGCCGGCATAGCGATTTTTGGTATAATAGCCGCATGCAATCCGTACACTTCAAGGCGGTGATTCTCGCCGGCGGCAGCGGTGAGCGGTTCTGGCCGCTTTCCACCGGCGAAAAGCCCAAGCAGTTTCTTAGGGTCTTCGGCGGGGAGAGTCTTCTGCGGCAGAGCGTTTCGCGCCTCGCCGGGCTCGTGGCGAGCAAGGATGTCTTCGTCATCACCTCGCGCGCGCTCGTCGCGGCTACCGCCCGGGAGCTGCCCGAACTTCCCGCGGCGAACATCGTCGGCGAACCTTGTCGGCGCGATACTGCCGCCGCCGTCGCGCTCGGCGCGGGGCTCGCCGGCGCGGACGAGCGGACGGTGGTAGGTTTCTTTTCCTCGGATCAGCTCGTCGCCAAGGGCGCGAAGTTCCGCGCCGCCATCCGGCGGGCGATTCGCGTGGCCGCTCGCGGCAAGTCCATCGTCACGCTCGGCATCCGCCCCACCTGCCCCTCCACCGCCTTCGGCTACATCGACCCGAAGCGCGGCGTTTTCGTCGAGAAGCCCGATCTCCGCAAGGCGCGTGCCTATGTGAAGAAGGGCTATCTCTGGAATGCGGGGATGTTCATCGCCTCCGCCGCCACCTTTCGCGGCGCCTTCGCCGCCCATGCGCCGGAACTGGAGCCGCTGTTCAGCCCGGGGGCGGTGCGGCGTCTCGCGCGAATTTATCCCGCGCTGCCCAAGATCAGCTTCGACTACGCGGTGATGGAGAAGTATCCTGCGGTGGCGGTGGTGCCCGGCGATTTCGGCTGGGACGATGTCGGCAGCTACGGTGCGTTCGACCGGTACTTTCCCCACGATGCGGCGGGCAATGTGCGGGAGGGGCCGTGTACGGTCGTTCAGTCGGAGGGCAATGTCTGCGTCGCCCGCGCCGCGCGCATCTCGCTCCTCGGGGTGAAGAACCTCGTGGTGGTCACGACGGGCGATTACGTGCTCGTCGCCGACAAGTCGTGTCTCAATGACATGAAGAAGGTGGTTAAGAAGGTTGAGGGGCTTGAGAAGGTATAAGGTGGTTGTCGCCTACGACGGAACTGCGTATTCCGGCTGGCAGTATCAGGAGAACGCCCTCGGCATCCAGCAGGTGGTCGAGGAGGCGTTGGCCTATCTTGAGGGCGGCCCCGTGCGGGTCTTCGGCTCCTCCCGCACCGACGCCGGCGTTCATGCGAAGGGGTTCGTCGCCCACTTTGAGCTTTCGAAGCCCATTCCTCCGAAGAATCTCGTGCGGGCGCTCAACTCGCGTCTCCCCGCGGCAATCCGCATCCTGCGCGCCGCCTATGCGCGCGCCGATTTCGACGCGCGGCTTTCCGCGAAGGGTAAGGAATACCGCTATCAGCTCTATCAGGCCGATATCCTGCCGCCGCATCTCGCCCCTTACTGGACGTTCTGCCATCGGCCGCTCGATCTCGCGGCCATGCAACGGGCGGCGGCGCATTTCGTCGGCCGTCACGACTTCGTGTCTTTCGCCGCCAACCCCAACCGCGAGCTCGATTCCACCGTCCGCAAGGTCTTTTCCTTCGAGGTGCGCAAGGCGGGCCCGCGCTACACCTTCATTGTCCGCGGCGACGGTTTTCTCTACAAGCAGGTGCGTTCGATGGTGGGTTTCCTGCTCGCTGTAGGGAAGGGGAACGAGAAGCCGGCGGCCGTCCGCGAACTCCTGCGCGCGAAGTCGCCGCGCACCGCACGGGTCGAGACGGCGCCGCCCCAGGGGCTTTTTCTCTGGAAGGTCTTTTACTGAAGGGAGGTAGCGGTGAATGCTTTTGTCCGAATCTTGAAGCGTCAGTCCTTCGGACTTGCCATTCTCGCCTCGGCGGCGGTTTCGTTCGCGTTTCCGGAGTGCTTTACCGCCTGGGGCGGCGTGAAGCTCACTTCGCTCGTCTCGCCTGCCATTCAGGTGATCATGTTCGGAATGGGGACGACGCTTACGCTCGCCGACTTCCTGCGGGTCGCCAAATGCCCGTGGGCGGTGGCGACGGGCGTGGTGCTGCAGTTCCTGGTGATGCCTTTCGTCGGCTTCGCGCTCGCCCGCGCCTTTGGCTTTTCGGGCGAACTCGCCGCCGGGTGCGTGCTCATCGGTTCGGTCGCGGGCGGTACCGCCTCGAACGTGATCGCCTATCTCGCGAAGGCGAATGTGGCGCTCTCGGTCACGATGACCTGCTGCTCCACGCTCCTTTCACCGTTCGTGACGCCGCTGATGATGAAGCTGCTCGCCGGGCGTTTCGTCGCCATCGACGCGATGGCGATGGCCGTTTCGATCCTGAAGATCGTCATCGTTCCCGTTTTCGCGGGCGGCGTCGTGCGCGTCGTCTTCCGCCGCTTTCTCGAAGCGCACAAGGTCGGGTGCGACCGCGTGCTCTCGCTCGTCTCGATGGCCGGCATCTGCTACACCATCCTCGCGCTCACCGCGCCGAGCCGCGAGACCTTCAAGACGGCGGGCGCGCTCATCATCGTCGCGGCGGTCATCCACAACTCCTTCGGCTATCTCGCCGGCTATTGGCTTACGCGCCTATGCGGGCGGTTCTTCCGCTTCACCGAGAGCGATGCGCGCACGGTGGCGATAGAGGTGGCGATGCAGAACGGCGGAATGGCGGGGGCGCTTGCGACGGAGGTCCTTGAAAGTGCGACGGCGGCTCTGCCGGCGAATGTGTTTTCGATTTGGATGAACTTCTCGGGTTCGATCATTGCCAGCTTCTGGCGGCGGCGGCCCGTGAAGTCATGAGAAAGGCGGAAGCAGATGGAAGAGTTGAAGCTTAGGTCGGCGGACGCGGTGCGGTGGGATGCCGCCTCGCTCGGGGAGATCATGCTGCGGTTCGATCCCGGCGACGAGCGCATTCACACTGCGCGCGGATTCAAGGTCTGGGAGGGCGGCGGCGAATACAACGTGGTGCGCGGGCTCAGGCGCTGCTTCGGCCTCAGGACGACGGCGGTCACCGCCTTCGCCGACAATCCCGTCGGGCGGCTCGTGGAGGACTTCATGCTCCAGGGCGGCGTCGATACGAGCCATGTCCGCTGGGTGCCGTATGACGGCATCGGGCGCACGGTCAGGAACGGGCTTAATTTCGTCGAGCGCGGCTTCGGCTGCCGCGGCGCCAGAAGCTGCGCCGACCGGGGGCTAACGGCCATCAGCCAGCTGCGGCCCGGGATGATCGACTGGGATTCGCTCTTCGGCAAGGAGGGCGTCCGCTGGTTTCATACGGGCGGCATTTTCGCCGCGCTCTCCGAATCGACGGCCGAGGTGGCGATCGAGGCGCTCAAGGCCGCGAAGAAGTATGGTACGGTGACGAGCTACGATCTCAACTACCGCGCCTCGCTCTGGAAGGCGATCGGCGGGCGGGAGCGGGCGCAGGCGGTCAACCGCGAGATCGCGAAGCATGTGGATGTGATGATCGGCAACGAGGAGGATTTTACTGCGGCCCTGGGGCTTCAGGTAGAGGGCGTGGACGCGAACCTGACGGCGCTTCCCGTCGAGGGATTCGCGAAGATGATCGAACGCGCGCGCGCGGAGTTTCCCAATTTCCGCGCGGTAGCCACCACACTCCGCTCGGTGAAGTCGGCGACGGTCAACGACTGGAGCGCGCTGTGCTGGTATCGGGGAACGCTCCATGAGTCGGTGCGGCGGCCGGGGCTCGAGATCTACGATCGCGTGGGCGGCGGTGACAGTTTCGCCTCGGGGCTTATCTACGGCTTTCTCGCCACCGGCGATGCGGAAAAGGCGGTTAATTACGGGGCGGCGCACGGGGCGCTCGCGATGACCACGCCGGGCGACACCTCGATGGCGACGAAGGCGGAAGTGGAAAAACTGATGGGCGGCGTTTCGGCGCGCGTCGATCGCTGAACGGCGGGGAGGAAGGGAAAATGAAGATTCAGGAGATTTTCGCGCTTTCGAAGGTGGTGCCGGTTATCGTCATCGACGAGGCGGCGAAGGCGGTGCCGCTCGCTCGCTCGCTCGTTACCGGCGGGCTCCGGGTGCTGGGGGTCACCTTCCGCACGACGGCGGCGGCGACGGCGGTACGGGCGATTCGCCGGGAGGTGCCGGAGGCGGTGGTTGGGGCGGGGACGCTCCTGACGCCGGAGATGGTGCATGCGGCGAAGAAGGCGGGCGCGGCGTTTGGCGTGGCGCCGGGGTTTGATCCGCTGGTGGTCGAGGAGGCGAAGTCGGTGCAATTGCCGTTCTGTCCCGGAATCGCGACGGCGAGCGAACTCTCGCAGGCGCTTTCGGCGGGGTGCGAGGTGGTGAAGTTCTTCCCGGCGGAGGCGGCGGGCGGGGCGAAGATGATCAAGAATCTTCTGGGGGCGTTCCTTTTCACGGGGGTGAAGTTCATGCCGACTGGTGGTATCAAGCCCGAGAATGTCGGAGAGTATCTGGCGATCGATGAAGTGCTTTGCTGTGGCGGTACGTGGCTGGTGCCGAAGGACGCGCTCGCCGCCGGTGATTTCGCCCGCATCGAATTGCTCGCCCGGGAAGCCGCCGCGTTTTGATCTGGTTATTTTCCCTGTTGCAATCGTAATCGGAATGTGCTATCATTATCGTGTTCTTTGGATGGATTCTCGTTTCACCAAGTGGTGGAACTCCATTTAGGGGCAACAACCGAAGTGAAAAGTAAGGATTTTAAACTACAGAAGTGTGTGTAGTAAATGCGAGCGATCTGGGTATCGTGCGTGTTCTCATTTGCTTTTGTGTTTTGATCTTAACTTTGATCTTCGCCTTAATGCCGTACTAGGATGCGGCGGAAAGATGAACAAAATGAAGAAAATGATGTTCGCGGTCATCGCGTCGCTTTTTGCGGCGGTGACTTACGCTGCTGGAGTTGCTTCGGCCAACATTGTCGGCTATGCGGGGTCGAAACTGCGGTCTGGAGCAAGGATTCTTACCCCCCAATTTGTAGATGTCGGCAATGAGAAAATTATAAGCTTGAACTCAATTGTAGCCACAGGGTTTGATTCGCTTTATAATGTGTCAATCAAAACCCTTGACAATGTCGGCCGCAAAGTCAAGGAATATCAATGGGTTGACTATGCTGGCGAATCTGGCGAAGAATTAGGGTGGTACGAAACAACGGACGGATGGGTTACCGATGTAACGCTTAGTCCTGGTGACGCCCTTTGGGTTGAGGGCAGCAATGACGCACAGGGATTTCAATCGTCTGGTGCGGTTTGCTTAAAAGATATGTTTGTTCAACTGCAATCTGGCGCAACGCTGTGTGGCAATCCATTTCCAATCACAATCTCTCTTGATGACATTTACGCGGAAGGCGAAGATTCGCTTTACAATGTGTCAATCAAGACTCTAGACAATGTTGGTCGCAAGGTAAAGGAATATCAGTGGGTTGACTATGCTGGCGAGTCTGGTGAAAAATTAGGATGGTATGAAACGACGCATGGGTGGATAAAGGGTGCCAAGGTTGAAGCCGGTGAGGGTCTTTGGATAGAAGGCAGTAATTCGAAGCAGATCATTGCGTTTCCTGCGCCTGAGATGAATTAAATGAAAATGAAAAATTTAGCAATCCTTATTCTGGCTGCTTGTGCTACGACACTAACAGAAGCATCTTCATTCTCTTGGTCGGCCGTAAACATATACAAAGCTGGCGACGCGGTCAATAAAGCATCTGGTACAGCATACCTTTTTGATTCAGGAGTGATTAGCCAGAGTGAGTTAGTTAACAAATTAATGGGTGGAAGTACATTGGATAGTATATCCGGCGTACTTGGTGAGGCAACCCTTAATGAAGCAGGTGGAATTCCGGCGACCATAGCTGACTATGCTGATGCCATCGTTGGTAATAAATATTCACTATTTTTTGCTTTACTCGCAGAAGACGGAAAGTCAGTATATTTATCTAATCAGGTAGAAAAAGAAGCGATGCAAGGCAGCACACCTGCTACAGTAGGATTTGCAAATCAGAAGTCCGGTTCTCAAATGGAAGTCAATGTTGGGGAGGTCGCATCAGCTCGATGGAATGTCATTACCGGTGGCGATGTCCCCGAGCCAACGACTTGCTCGTTGCTCTTGGTGGGCTTGGCTGGCATGGGCCTCAAGCGACTCCGCAAGCGCGGCAAGAAGTCCGCGTGATTAGGCATAGACGAAAGGTGTTGGTTTGCCAAACGAGGCGCCGCAGTTCTCTGCGGCGCTTTCGTTTTATCTCCACCCAGCGCACCTCCTTATGGGCAAATGACGCAATACATACTAGACCCTTTACCAATCTTCCGCATATCAAGTTTTCAAACACGTAATGTAATTCCCTTCCCCCGCCGATCCCCCCACCACTCCCGCCCGCTTCAAACACGTAATGTAATTGCGAATGGAGGTGGAGAAAGTAGGTGGAGGTGGACAGTGGAAGGATTCGTCAATTAATCGATTGTGAGCGGAGGGGACGAGTCGCATCGGGCACGTGCGACGAGCCCTATGAAACGCTTA
>JAZUHK010000070.1:0-3590 GCA_045641645.1 Kiritimatiellia bacterium | reverse complement strand
CGCGATCACCGGGTCGATGTATTCGTGGTCGAAGAGCCCGATCGGGCTCTTCTCGCGCTGGCGCTTGATCTCCTCGAACGCGGAGATGAGCCGCTCGATGTCCATCATGCGGTCGCCGCAGGAGATGATCGCGAGGGGGTTCCCGATGTCGCCGAACTCGATCTGGATGCCGTAGTCGTCCCGCAGGTAGTCGTAGACCTCGATGCCCGCGAGTCCGATGTCACGCGTGTGGACGGAGAGCTTCGTGCGGTCGAACGCATAGACCGCGTCGCCGTCCACCAGCTCGGGACCGAACGCATAGTAGCCGCCGAGCTCGTTGATCTCACTGCGCGCGTAGTCCGCGAAGTCCATCGTCTTCTGGTACATCTCCCGTCCCTTGAAGAAGAGATTCTTCCGGGCGATGTCCAGCGAGGAGAGGAGCAGATACGACGCCGAGGTGGACTGCGTGAGCGTAATGACCTGACGGACGTAGTCGGGGTTGACGGGCCTCCGCGTCAGCAGGATCGAGCTCTGCGTGAGGGACCCGCCCGTCTTGTGGATGGACGCGGCCGCCATGTCGCAGCCGGCCGCCATCGCCGAGACCGGCAGCTCCTCGTGGAAGTAGAAGTGCGTCCCGTGCGCCTCGTCCGCAAGGACCAGCATCCCCGCCGCGTGCGCGAGCTTCACGATCTCGACGAGGTTCGAGCAGATGCCGTAGTAGGTCGGGTTGTTGACGAGGATCGCCTTGGCGGACGGATGCTCGGCAATCGTCTTCTTCACGTCCGCAAGGCTCATGCCAAGCGGTATGCCGAGGCGCTTGTTCGTGCCGGGATTGATGTAGACGGGCACCGCGCCGCAGACGACAAGCGCGTTGATCGCGCTGCGGTGGACGTTCCGCGGCAGGATGATCTCGTCCCCGACCGTGCAGGTGGACATGATCATTGCCTGCACCGCCGAAGTCGTGCCGTTCACCATGAAGAAGGCGTCGTCCGCGCCAAACGCCTCCGCCGCCAGCACTTGCGCGTCCCTGATGACGGACACCGGATGCCCGAGGTTGTCGAGGGGCTTCATGGAATTGACGTCCATCGCCATCGCCCGCGACCCGAGATACTCGGTCAGCTCGAGATTGCCGCGACCGCTCTTGTGCGCCGGAACGTCGAAATGCGCGAGCCGATTGATGCGCTGACGGTCCAGCGCGTCCGCAAGCGGCGTCTCGCGTTGCCGCCTCTGCCTCAAATCCCCTGCTTGCGCAGGTACGGATCTTGCCATTTAGCTTACCACCTTTTACGACAGTGAACAACAGCCCGAATTCCATACTCCACTGCGGAGCAGTTCAAGGGTGCGCATATTATACCAAAAACTTCCGCCGGAAAACGGGAGAACCGAAAATTGCCGCGCTCAAGTCAACGAGACTTGCTCTTCGGCTGGCTGTTCACCGTGAGCAGTTTGGAGACCCCAACCAGCGCACAGGTGAAGATCAGCATCAGCGTCGAGAGGGCGAAAACACTCGGAAGGTTCCGCGAGTGCTTCGTCATCGAGCTCACGTATGTCGGGAACGTGTTCGTCCCCGCACCGTTCACAAAGGAGGTGATGACCACATCGTCGATTGAAAGCGTAAACGCGAGGAGTCCTCCCGCCACGATGCCCGGCAGGAGAATCGGCAGCTCCACCTTGAAGAACGTGTACCACGGGCCCGCCCCGAGGTCGTAGGCCGCCTCGACGATGCGGTCGTCGAAGTCCTGAAGCCGCGCCAGAACCGTCATCACCACGTACGAGACGCAGAATGTGACGTGCGCAATCAGGATCGTCCAAAACCCGCAGTCCACCTTCGCCGCGACGAAGAGCATGAGGAGAGAGATGCCAATCAGGATGTCCGGCATGATGAGCGGCGTGTACACAAGCGCGTGGTGTATCCGCTGGAGACGGCCCCTCCAGCGGTGCAGCGCCAGCGCGGAGGTCGTCCCGATTACGCTCGAGACGAGCGTCGCGAGCCCCGCGATCGTGAGCGACAGCCAGAAGCTCTGCAGGAGCGGCTCCACCGAGCTCTTGCCGGCGAAGATCTGCCCGTACCACTTCGTCGTGAAGCCGATGAACTGCCCGTGCGAATCGAAGAAACTCATCGAGATGCCGTTCGGAATGAACCCGTAGACGACCACCAGCGCAATCGGCACATACAGGAACGCGAGGATGAATCCGAGGACGGCTACCGAGAAAAAGGATCTTTTCATCGTCCCACCCCCGCCACGATCAGCTTCGCCGTCTGCGCCTCGAGACGCTTCTTGTCCTTCGCGTACTGACGCCCCTTCCACCACATCGCCAGCACGATCGGCACGAGCACCGAGACGGCCATCAGCGTCGCGAGCGCCGAGGCGTGCGGAATGTTGCGGTTCTGGATCGCCCGCATGAAGATCTTGTTGCCGATAAGGACGCAGTCCGTCCCGCCGAGCATCTGCGGGATCACGTAGCTTCCGACCGCCGGGATGAACACCATCAGGACCGCCGACACGACCCCCTGCTTGATTCCCGGAATGAAGATCTTGCGGAACGCATAGAAGTTTCGCGCGCCAAGGTCCCGCGCCGCCTCCAGAAGCGAGAAGTCGAACTTCTCCGCCGCCGCGTAGATTGGCATGATCGCGAACGGCAGGAAAGTGTAAACCGAGACGAGCACGACCGCCGCCTCGGAGTCGAGGATGGTCGAGGTGGCAGGATCGACCGGAGCGGCCGAAGCAAGACCGATCCAGACGAGGAACTGCTGCACGAACCCCGGAAGCCAGCTGAACATCCACTCGCGCGTCCGCAGAACCATCAGGTAGCAGGCCTGCAGCCAGCCGTCTGGATGCAGCATCGTCTTCCATGCGAAGACCCTGACGACGAAGCTCGTCCAGAACGGCAGCATGATTGCCCCCGCGACGATGCTACGCCACCTCGGGTTCATTCGCGCGATCGCGTACGCGCACGGGAGCGCCAGCAAGATGGACCAGATCGTTATCTCGAAGGAGATGCGGAGCGTATTCCACACAATCGCCGGATAGTCAGGGTTCGCGAGTTCGCGCCAAGTGGACAGGCTCCACTCTCCGACCCCGCCCGAGGCATCATGCCCGTGGAACGTGAACGCAAGGACGATCACTGCCGGAATCGCGAAGAAGACCGCGAGCCAGAGGAAACTCGGCGCGGTCACCAGCCATTCGGCTTTCTTCGTTCGCAACGGATTATCCATGTTTCCTCCACCTATTCCACTTCCTCCACTTATTCCACCTCAACCATATACCCGTCATCAGGATGCCACCAGAGAAACACCCCGTCGTTCCAGGTGATCGGTTCTTGGTCCAACAGGAAGCGCGAGTGCGGTTTCAGGGCCGCGATGCGCATCTCGCCGGACTTGATCCAATACTTCGTGTAAACGCCCTGATAGACGATATCCTGCACTTTCGACGGAAAAACATTGATCGCCGCGCCCTCCTGGGGCGGCTGCGGCGACTGGGTGACGCGGATCTTCTCGGGCCGGACCGAGAGATCGACGCGCTGGCCGACCTTGAGCGCCTTGTCGTTGAACGCCTTGATCTGCGGAAAGCCCTCGGGCTGGATGAAGCAGTAGTCGCCGTCCACCGAGA
>JAZUHK010000069.1:0-2397 GCA_045641645.1 Kiritimatiellia bacterium | reverse complement strand
AGCCCGGAAGATCTCTTCCAATCGTTCCGCGCTTTCGAAATTCACCACGTCCGCAGCGGTCACGCCGCCCGACCGATCCATGCGCATGTCAAGAGGTCCGTCCCGGAGAAAACTGAACCCACGTCCGGCTTCATCCAGTTGAGGACTCGACACGCCCAAGTCCAACAGAATGCCATCGACTTCTTTCCAACCGTTTTCATAAACAATCCTTTCCATGTCGCCGTGGTTGCCCTTCACCACCTTGAGGTCCCCGGCGGCAGCCACAGCCGTTTCATCGCGATCGATGCCGAGAACCTCTCCTCCCCTGCGGGCGATCTCGCGCGCGTGCCCGCCGCGTCCGAAGGTCCCGTCCACATACCTGCCACCCGGCCTGACGTCCAGGGCGTCCACCGCCTCCTGAAGCAAAACCGGTCTGTGCAACTCCTCCGCCATCGCCTACATGTCCAGCTTGTCGAGGGCGGCGTTGAACGCGGCCATGTCCACCGTGTCGCTGCCCTTGAGCCGCTTCGGATCCCAGAGCTTGATCATCCGCACCGAGCCCACCATCAGGACAGTCGTCGTCAGGTTCGCAAACCGAAGGAGCTTGTCACTGATGCGGATTCGGCCTTGGACGTCAAGAGGAAGTTGTTCGCTCATGCGCCCGATCGCCATTGCCGCGTCATTGAGCGCCGGATCAAAGAGCGCCTTCTGCCGCAGCTTCTCAAGCATCACATCCATCTCCGCCTGCGGCAGAAGGTTGAGACACTTGCCTGAACGATCGGGAAGAGCGAAGACATAGTCCGGCCGCCCCATCGCATCGCGCCAGCCGCTGGGGATGGTGAGACGCTTCTTGGGATCGAGCGCATGCTCAAACTCGCCCAAGAGCGTGCTTGAACCATTGCTCATTGCCATTCCGGCACTCTGTTTACCCTTCTCTGACATCTTTTGACACTATTCTACACTTTTCCCCACCGCGATGCAAGGGGGTATTTTAATTTTTTTAAAATTTTTTAACCGCTGATATTGGACAAGCCAGTTGAGAAAGCGGAATAGCTGGGAATACCCTACGTAAGGCGGTGAAGACCGCCGTTTTTATTGGCCGCGCGCCACATTTACACCAGATCCGCAGCTCGCGATCCGCGCCGATGCTTGTTGAGAAAGTACCGGCCGAAACCGCCCTGAAAGCGGCAAAATATCAAATTGTTGAGAAACCTATTGATTCGTGCAAGGCCGTTTTAAGGCCCGATGCAAGACCGATTAAGGGTATGAAAAAGCCCGGCGCAAGGGCCGGGCAAGGATCGTTCAATGGCTAGCGAACGAAGTCATCGTTTGCGGCGCACCTGGAGGTTGAGCGCCGCGACCACCTTCTTGAGCTGCATGGGCGTGAAGTCGTCCCAGCCGTCGTCGCGCTGCAGACGCATTGCAAGTGACTCCTGCGAGAAGTTAGAGAACTTCATGTTCACGATCACGCCGGCGACATACCGGCAGAGCATTCGCTCGACGTCGAACGGAGCGCCGTCGCAGATCTTCGCAGCGGCCGAGAGAGCAAGGTGGCGGAGGCGCTTCACATCGCCGCCGACGTAGTCCAGGGCGTGCGAGTAGTCGCCGCAGTCCTTCAGTATCCGGCACATCAGGCGGTCGAAGCCGTCCGTCCTCGATACCTCCGAGAGGTGGTCGACGCCCAGCTCCTCGCGCATGATCATCTTCCGGTACTTCTCCGGATCAACGCCCTGCTCGGACGCGGCCTTGTGAACGTGCGCGAACAGCGTCGCCCGCTGGAGTGTTGTCAGTTGGCTCTTCATCGCGAAAGGCCTTTCGCTTTTGCTATCGCAGCATCACGTTCTTGCTGTGATTTAATGATAAGTCCCAATGATGAGCTTATTCCCTGACCAATTCCAGCGTTGATTTCATCGTAAAGCCTGCGAATAAAACCTGCATCACAGACTACCACGAGACCATCCTCTGAAGCTCTTTCAACGGACTCGACCCATTTCCTGAACTCTTCCATCGTGTCGGATAAACGATTCATCTTTGCTCCTGTTGTTTCATGAATCCGAAAGTCATCTGGAGGCGCTGGTAGGTGGCGCGCTTCGTATCGCGGCGCTCGATCGGACGGATCAGCGTCATCACCACCTGGCGGTCGATGGACTTCCCTTCGTGGAGGTTCCACATGGCATGCTCGCAGAGCGGGAGAAAGACCTTCTCCCACACCTCCGCGAAGCCGCCCTTCAGCCCGTTCGGATAGAAGTGGTGCTTCGCATACGAGAAGACCTTGATCGTCCGCGCCCTGGCCGAGCAGTCGAGCCGCAGGTTGAAACGCGCCGGCCGGTTGAGGCTGCCGGTGTTTGTCGGTGCCTCGGCCTCGGTGTAGATGTGCTTGCACTTGCCCATGTGGAACCTCCTATTGATTGATTAGAC
>JAZUHK010000068.1:0-2070 GCA_045641645.1 Kiritimatiellia bacterium | reverse complement strand
ACGAGCGAAGCCCCTCCGCGAATCATGCTGTTCCACTCGTTAAACACCAACTGCGACGAAAACCCGAAGACACGACCGCAATCATTTGTCAACGGCATATAAATTAGCAAAGGCGAACTCCCGGACAAAAGTGCCGAAAGGCGACCGCCCGATGTCAAGGACACCCTCTTGATACGGGGGCCGCCAATGGCGATGCTAGTCTTAATTTCACCAGCCAAGGTCAGCGCGTTGGTCAATGCCGTCCAGGTCTCCTGCCCCTCCACGCCGAGGACGAACATCTTGCCGACGCCATCGTCATCCTTCGCATCCGGCACGTCGGCAACGGCCACTCCGCCAGTCACACCATCGACAACATTTGAAAGCACCGACAGGAGGTCGGCAAGTTCTGGCGCGAACTTACGCAAGTTATCGTTGAGACCCTTCGCCCAGGCGAGGTCGTTGTTGAGGACGACCGCCGTAAGGGCGTTGGACGGAATCTGCGATTCCACATCGAGGAACTTCTCGGAATCGGGTGTGCGTTCGCAGAGCTTCATCAAGAGCGAGTCTTCCTCGGTCATGACGGTAATGCTACTTTCAACCGCGCCATCTACACAGTCCATCGGCTTCCCGATGGTTATCGCCTCGATGCCAAGATCCATCTTAATCTGCTCGGCATCCGTGACCTCCGCGGCGAAAACCGTCGAGATCGTGACCGCCGCCGCAACCACAACGACCAATTTTTTGACTTGTGCTATCATATTTTGTTTTCCAGCTGATAATTTCCCCTTTTCCGCCTGTCCTGCTTAGAGATCCTCCAGCGAAAGCCCGGCGTAATCCAGCTGCCGTTCGGACAACTCCGGGTTCTTTGCCAGAAACGCCGCCGCCTTCGCCCGAAGCTTCGCAAGATCGATGCGCACACGGTCGCGCTTCACTTCATAGAAATCGAGCTTCCCGGCAAGTTCGTCTTCGCACACGAGGTCGATCTCGTTTTCGCCCCTGCGGTCCCACCAGCCGTCCATGCGCGTGTACCGCTTCTCCTCCGTGAACTTCCAGCGGAAGTATCGCTCGAGCGCGGGGCCTGAAAACTGGCCGAAGTCCCGTGCGGCGATCTCCTGCAGGGCGTCAAAACGCTGAAGTTCCTTCAGATACTGGTACTTCCAGATGAAGCGGAACCAAAAGCGGAAGAAGCAATCGTCGATTTCATAGACCGAATTCTTCCCCCTCGCGCTCGAGAAGATCGGGAGCTTCCGCCGGATGAGCCGATAGTCGCGCTCCAGCTTCTGGAGAAACCCGCCGATCTCCGTGCCGACGTCGTTCTTGATCTGCGAGTACTCCGTCCGCCCGGATGCAATCGCCGAAAGAATCGAAAAGTAGATTCCGTAATCCTTCCCGAATTCCTGCACGAGCACGGCAATGCCCTCGTCCAGGAAAGACGAACCTTTCTTGAAAACCGACTTGAGCATTGATTCGCGGTCAAACGACCCGTCGTCCATCAGCTGTTCGACATACCTCGCCACGCCACCCGTCATCGTCCACAGCGACAGGAGGTCGTCCGGCGAATAATTCGGCTTGTAACTCGACAGGATGTCCTTCAGCACCGACACCCGAAACGGATCGACGGGAATGGACGCCGTGTTGCGCCCGTAAAGCGGTTCCGAATCGTCCCTGAAAATCTTCTGCATCAGCCGATTCACGCTGCCGCAAACGACAAGATTCATCTTCGATTCCTTCTGCGCATCATCCCAAAGATTCGCCATTGCGCTGAAAACGGAAGGATTAACCCGATAGAATTCCTGAAATTCGTCGATGACAACAGAAATCGTCTCCCGCTTCGAATGTTCTAAAAGAACCCTGAACAAGTCTTCAAAGCGCTCGACCGTCCCAAAAGCCGGAATCTTGCAGACCTCTTCAACTTGCCGCTGAAACCCTGCACACAAATCCTTCTCGGATTTTCGAGCCACATAAAAATACAAATACGGCCGATCCTCCAATGCCCGCTTGATCAACTGCGTCTTTCCAACGCGGCGCCGACCCGTCACAACCGTAAATCTTGCCGATACGCTCGCTTTTTCACGAATATCACGCAACAAC
>JAZUHK010000067.1:0-33413 GCA_045641645.1 Kiritimatiellia bacterium | reverse complement strand
ACAGATACTTCTTCGCCGTGTTGCGGGCGACCTTCAAGGCCTCGGCGGCCTTGGAGAGATTCTGCCCGTACTTGTCGTAAACCCTGCGGACGTGAATGCGGATCGCGGCAAGGACGATGTCATGTGCAACCTTCGCTCGGGCGGCATCCTTGTTGTAACCGCCCTTCGTCAGCTTTTCAACTTCCGATGCAATGTCCATCAGAACACCTCGTTTCTTATCGTCCTGAAAATCAAATCACGCCGAGGGAACTTCTCCAGGTAATCCTCCATCTTCGCGCCGTAAAGCTCATCGCGGATCTCACGGAAGTTCCCAATGATCTCATGGTACTGGTCATCGGACAACTTCGTCCGAAACCTGACCGTCTCAATGAGCAGCCGCTCCTTGTCGTAGATTCGCACACGTTCGCCGCAATAGTCGATCTCCGTCACGCCTATCACGCACGTTCCGCTCGGAACGAAATGCTGCTTCACCCGCTCGTCGCGAATCTTCCCGTCATTCCTGTCCGTCGCCAAATGGTAGCAGTCCGGGATCTCGTCCGAAAGGTTGTAATAGTGATACGCACTTCCAAGCGTCACGACCGCACGTGGATACTTGGCCAACAACACCTCCAGTTCTCCGTTCCGCGCCCGGTCGGAATAGATCCCCGGCTCGACCTTGTACAGCTTCCCCTCTCGGACAAGTTCCCTTATCCGATAGTGACTACCGTATTCGGCCAAGCATTCTGACAAGCGTTTTATCATTTTGTGATTTTCCGCAATTTTCTGATTTTGCGGAATTTTGCGTAAATAATATCATATCCTTCTCACAGAGTCAAGGTTACAAAATTCGCACCTCAAAAACACCGATTCGCAGTATCGCTGGCCGTGTTCAAGTTCGCACGGCAATCCGTCGGTTTCTTCACCATCGACTTGGTGAGCTGCGAAAGATCGGTGAGCGTCGTCATGCGGGCGTTTACCTTCCGCAGCATTTCTTGAACTTCTTGCCGCTACCGCACGGGCACGGGTCGTTACGCCCGACGTTCTTGAACATCTTCTCCCTTTAGGCTTTCGCCGCTCGCTCCTCTCGCGCCTCAATCACGGCTCCGACTTCTTCACGGAGTTTCTTCGTCCTTATTTTGGTAGTCATTTTAAATTACAGCACCCTTGAATGTCATCAAGCGCCGCGTCAAGGTCGGTGCAAACGTCCTCGACCAGCAACCGCAGGACGCGATAGCCGTTTTTCTGCAACAAGAAGTCCTCGCGTCTCGTGCTGCGATAGAACTCTACGCCTGGAATCGACGAAGACAAATCCAGCATCACGACGATCTTGCCTTTAGAATCCAGCAATCCGACTTCGAGATAGGGATTCGCACCGCACGGGATTGGCAACCGAACTCCCATCTGAAATCTACCCTTTGTTTCCGCATACGTTTCAAGGCGTTCATACAGGAACTTGAGAACGGCCGCAGGTGCTTCGGGACCACCGACAATATGCTCGCCGAGCTCGAACTGCAAGGTCGCATGAACAAAGAGGTCGGCCAGCGCCTCGTCAACGCCGTCGCGGCAGAGCCGCCGCACACTGTCGGAGAATGTCTCCTTCCAATGCGGAACAGTCGGCAGGGCCACCGATACCGGCCACCCCTCAGAGGCACCTATTGGCATCACGACCTTGTAACCGATGGCCTCGTAACCCTTGGCACGGCGATCGTACATCTTGGAGCAGATGGCAATGTTCAAGTCCACATAGTCATAGATGCGAACCTCCTGCTTGCCATCATACCGCCGGTGAAGCCGTCCGGCGAACTGCGTCAGGCGTCCCTTCCACGATATCGGCTGGGCCAAGAAGAGCGTATCAAGCCGCGCATCGTCAAAGCCCTCGCCCAAAAACGAACCCGTCGCCAGAATGACACGAGATTCCGTCTCGGGAATTGCAGCAAGCCGTTCACGTTCGGCCTTCAGCTGGCGACGTCCCATGCCACCCATCAGGAGAAGAATGTGCTGAACTCGTCCGTCCAACAACCTCGCAATCGTCTCGACCTGTTCCCGTCGATCGCTCAGAACCACCGGCGAACGCCCCTCCGCAACAACCGCGAGGACATCCTGTACAATCTGACGGTTCCTTGCCGCATCGGTGACAAGTTCATCGCAGAGATCGTTATACTCAACGTGTCCGTCCTCCCCGACTTTGCCAACCGACATCCTAAATGCCGTCGGTCGCACATAAACGATATGGTCGAACGGTTCACGCTTCGCCAGCGTCTTTGGATCAACCCGATGTCGAATGGGGCCGCACTGCATCATGATGAGGGGATGCTGTCCGTCCTGCCGGTCAACGGTCGCCGAAAGGCCCAGCACATACTTGGCCGGCGCCGAATCGACCGCCGCCTCAAATGTCTCCGAGGCGACCGTATGGCACTCGTCAACGATGATCTGACCATATTCCTTCACGCGAGGATCGACAACACCCTTGCGCGACAATGACTGGATGACGGCAACGTCAATTTTCCCCGTCCACCGGGATGTCCCGCCACCAACCCGCCCGATCTCCTTCTCGGGAATCCCCAGAAACTCGGAAAGCCGAGCTACCCATTGCAGCTGAAGCTGCCGCCGATTGACGAGAACAAGCGTGTTCACCTTGCGCTCGGCGATCATATACGCCGCGACCACGGTCTTTCCGAACGCCGTCCCCGCCGCCAGAATGCCCATGTCGGACTTCTTCAAGTCCGCTACGGCCGGCTTTTGATCCACTCGCAACTCACCCTTGAACGAGACATCTATCGGAACGCCCGCATAGCGCTTGTCCTCTATGACCGGATTGATCCGTTCACCCTTCAGTGTCTCAATGACGCGCTCAAGGCAACCTCGCGGAACCTGAAGGAACTCATCGCCGTTCAAGGCACGAGAAATGACGCGGGGCTCTCCGTAAACGGAATACTTCATCCTCTGCCGCTTGTAGAACTCGGGATTGTTGAACGACGCCAAGCTGATCAACCTGCATCGAACAGAAGGCGTCAGGTTCTTCTGCTCAACATAGACGCGATTCGCCCTGACCACGCGAACGTCGGCAAGCGGCGGCAGCGGATCTTGAGGAGCCACATATTGCCCCGTCGACCAAAGTGGCAAGAAGAAAGCCCACGGACGCTCACCGTCCGCCGTCGCCCTCGCGCTAGGAAGCAGCATCCGCCGCTCGTTCCTCGCCTTTTGGAGAATCACCTCAACAGCAACTCGGCTCACGCGCTCAACGGACGACAAATAGGCCCATTGGTCCGCATAAGGCACCCAGTCGTCATTCACGAACACGCTGTTGTCAGCCTTGCGCGGTTCCGCCTGTAGCGGCAAGGCGATGAGATTCCCGAATCCTCCCTTCGGCAATGTGTCCTGATTGGGAATTATGCGGTCATACGATTTCAAGCTGACTTCGGGGTGCTCCTCAAGAACCAAGGTCATCACATAAGTCAGCACCTCGCGGATGCTCTTCGCCGAAACCGCCGTCTGCAAGAAGAACCACAAGTGCGCCCCCTTGCCTGATCGGGACTTCTCAAGCGCAACGGGCAATTCGAGTTCTCTCGCCTTGCGAACGACAAAAAGCGCATCTCGTCGCCAGGACGCCTCGTCAAAATCAATGACGGACAGCCGCACCGTCTCGTCTGTCGCCATCGGATATAGTCCCATGACGAACGGTCTCATGTCCGCATCTTTACCACGCAAGTGCCACCGCACGACTTCGTCCGAAACGGGGACATACTGACGAACCGCGCATTCACTGCACTTCTTACGCTGCTTCAGCACACATCCAGCACCCCACTGGTTCCGACAACACGGCGAATAGCCGCTTGTCCCCTTCTTCTCATTCTCATATCGCCGCGCAAAGACATCCTCTCGACCAACGAACAACGTGCGGAACAACGCAATCTTCTCCGCATTAGTCGAACTTTGATCAATCGGAAAATTCATATCCCATCCTGACTTTCAATCCTCCGGCTTTCCATCACGGGCCTTCTTCGCCTGCTCCTCAATCTTATCCAGCTGGAGATCAAAATCGCTCTTGTATTCGAGTTCCTGGCGAACCCTGAACTTCTCATACTCGTCAACCGCCTTTGCTTCTGCGATTTCCGCGGAAATCTCGCTCGCCCGGTTGAGCAAGTCATCGCCGGATGCCATAATGACAAGATCGAGCTGTTTAGCCCAAGCTGCCATCGTCATCGGAATATGTTTCTGCGCCTGTCTCAAGGCGAGGTCGAGGTAGGCGTTGACAATCAGCGAAAGAGAACCCAGCTCCTTCTCAGTCAGGTAGTTCTTGGCAACAACAACATCGGACTTGAGGATTCGTCCGTTCGGAGCCTTTGCCCAAGTCGTAAGGCCCATGTTGTCCCTGCCAGCATCTGCCCGCGCCCAGATCAATTCCGCCGCGGTCTGTCCGTGAACGGCATAATGCAACTTGTTCTGCACCTTGGCGAAGAATATCCGCGTTTCCTCCGCATCCTTATCATAGTCCATCGATGTCGCGTAAATGTCGGTGATCTTCTGATAGAACCGTCGTTCGCTCAACCGAATCGCCTGTATCTCCTCAATGAGCCGATCAAAGTAATCCTCGCCGAGAAACTTGCCGTTCTCAAGGCGCTCCTTGTCCAGCACATATCCACGGATTGCAAAATCCCTCAACACCCTCGTCGCCCATCGCCGAAAGTCAGTCGCCCGTCGCGAATTGACGCGATAGCCAACGGCGATAATCGCCTCAAGACTGTAATACTCAAGATTTCTCGTCACCTGTCGCACGCCCTCGGTTTGAACCGTTGCATATTTTGCAACAGTTGCCGCCTTGACCAGTTCACCCTCAGCATAAATATTCGATAAATGCCGCGATACGACCGATTTGTCGACATCAAACAGTTCTGCAAGGCCACTCAGCGTCAGCCACAGCATCTCATCCTGAAAGCGGACGGCAATCGTATCCGCCCCCGCTTCCTTCGCAAAAATCAAGAATTCCGCCGTCGAATTCCTAATCGGCAGATTTTCGCCATTTTGAGGTTTCTTCATCTTCATCCCTTTCTCTCCTGTCATCCTCATTCATCGCTTAGCGCTGGCCCTCTTTATGCTCGAGGCCCATTTAGCCCCGGATGCCGCTTCAAATCGGATGCCGCACCCCTAAAGGCAAAGATCACAAGAGCCGAAACAAGAATCACATCATAAACAACCACCGACAGGATTATCGGCATTTTGAACCTGCAAATTGATATAAGAACATTTGGCACCAACAAAAGGGCTAATACTAACAGCATCAGGACACGCGCTTTTCTATGGGCGAAATTAAACGTCACGCCATATGCCTTGTTCTCTGTTTTATAGACAAAGATACGAGGATCGTCCTTGTTTGCGTAAAACAACTTATTCACTATCATATGCCATTCCTCCCGTCATTCACTTGTCCACTCGCCAACTTCTCGTACATATCCTTATCCCCTTTTGAGAAACAGCAGAAGGTCACTTCCATTTCGGAATGGGTCTCGAGAAACGCACTCACCTCACGGATGGCGATTTTCGCCGCGTCCTCCAGCGGATAGCCGTAAACGCCAGTCGAGATACAGGGAAAGGCAATCGTACGACAGCCGTTCTCCGCCGCGAGGGCGAGTGAATTGCGGTAGCAGGCGGCGAGCTTCTCCGGTTCGCCACGCTGTCCGCCGTAATAGACCGGACCGACCGTGTGGATCACAAACTTCGCGGGCAGACGGAAACCCGGCGTGATCCGAGCCTCACCCGTCGGACATCGCACGCCCGGACGCACCTCGGGAACCTTCCGGCAGGCGTTGAACAGCTCCTCACCCGCCGCGTCATGAATCGCACCATCCACGCCACCGCCGCCCAGCATCAGCTCATTCGCGGCATTGACGATGGCATCCACCGCCAGCTTCGTGATATCGCCCTGCTCAATAGTGTACGGGAACATAATCACACCTCCTACTTATCGACCTTGATCTCAAGGATATCTCCGACATCACACTTCATAACCTCACAGATGCGCTTCAAAATAGACGTGCTAACATCTTTGCCATTGGTCAGTTTGGCAATGGTAAACGATGAGAGACCGGTCGCTCGGCGCAAATCGGCCTTGTTCATATCCTTATCAATCAGTAGCTTCCAAAGCTTCTTGTAAGATTCACGACGTTCGTTGAGAATCTTCAGTGACTGCACACGTGTATAATGGCGCGGATCATTCACACAAAGCGCGTCCGCCTGATTCAATTCGGCAATAACAACATCCCGAGCATGATCAAAGGCCTGCACATGCGACAGGCGTTCTGAATGCGTCCTGCAGGAGGCATCCGTCACATCCATAATCTGCTCCAACTGCGAAGTTTGCATTTACATTCCCGCCATCAACTTGATCAGATGATAAGGTTAGCCATGTAGCCGAGCCTTTGTTCGACGAAGCGACTCTCGCGCATCCATTCCCTTGCCAGCATCAATCTCGGCTTCGGCCCGTGCGATGCGGTCATAAAGATCTTGCCGGCTCAAATGGCTCTGAAAATACTCAAGACTCACAAGCACACTCGCACCATAGCCGTTCTTCGTGAAGAAGACGGGACCCTTCTGCACATCGCTCTCGACGTCAGGATATTTGTTTCTCAAATCCGTCACCGGACGTATATATATTGCATCCATCACGCTCTCCTTGAATGTCAGCATTATATCATTTATCTATCATGCCATTCAACCGCTGAGGTGAATTTTCGATTCCGATTCTTCGGGACTGGAAGGCATCGGGCCTCGAAAAACGTGGGGGCGGAAGATAGGTGTCTCTCGCAAAGCTCAAATCGAAAGGTAGGGAAACATGAACTGGTGCCACCGAAATCTGCGGCAGTGGGTTCAGTGAACTTTCTGTTTGCACTGATCGCACTGGCAGATCTAAGTTAATAGTTTCAAGTCGTTAGTTTCAGTTGAGCAGTGGGTTGAGTTTATCAGTTTAACAGTGCGAACAGTTTACTTTGAGCAGAGCTCAAAGTAGTGGCGGAGGGTGAGGGATTCGAACCCCCGGTAGGCATACACCCACAACGGTTTTCAAGACCGCCGCGTTCAACCACTCCGCCAACCCTCCAAAGGTGTTCGCAGGTTCGCGAGCGCTCGCCTGACGACTCGCTCCACTCACCTGCTCACGCAAATCCTCATCCAGTTCGCGAGCGCTCGCCTGACGACTGAAGGAGTATTATACCAAAATCCGCCTCAGATGGGCGCATCCACCGCAAGCGGCCCCGTCGAATGCGCATGGCAGATCGCAAGCCCGAGCGCGTCCGCCGCGTCATTCTGCGGCAACTCCGCCAAATTGAGGAGCGTCTTCACCATCCGCTGCACCTGCTCCTTCTCGGCAAGCCCGTTTCCGCATACCGCCCGCTTCATCCGCCGCGGCTCGTATTCGTAAACCGGAATCCCCGCATCCGCCGCCGCCGTCAACACCGCCCCGCGCGCTTCACCCAAGACGAGCATCGTCCCCGCATTCTTCCCGTAGATGACGCTCTCAATCGCCATCACCTCGGGATGATAGGTCGCGATGAGCTCGGCGACTTTCGCGTGAATCGCCTTAAGACACCCGGTCAGCGGTAGCTTCGCCGCGTTCGGGATATTGCCGCAATCAAGCGCGCGAAAACGCGAGCCCTCCACCAAAAGGACACCATAGCCCGTTGACCGGAGCGACGTATCAATGCCCAGGATAATCACGGCTTCAGTTCAACGGAAAGCGTAAAGAACCGATCCAGAACCGATACTGGCACATGCCAGTCGTCTTCGAGCTTCTCCTTGCCGTAAACCGTGTATTTCCGCGGCGGATTGGCATCACTCAAGTCCGGCTCCCAGGTGAAGGACGGGATCCCGTTGTCGTCAAGCGTCATGGAGGTGATCTTCAGCTCCTCCGTCCCGTTGGTCGGATTCGTGCCGGCAACATAGGAACGGCAGTACCTCTTCGCCATCTCCGCCTTGTCTTCGCCAGGGAAATATTCCTGAAGCCACTTATTCGGCACGGTGACGAAATGCGTCACTCCCGCCACATCAACATAGGAAACCGTCTCGCCCTGTTGCGTGGACGATCCGCCCCCGCCCGTACCGCCGCCGGGATCATCGGGATACTCGGGAATCACCATCGTTTCGGGATCTTCGCCGTCCTTGGCAGGATACCAGCGAATGTAGGAGATTTCAAGAATCGAACCACCATCAATCGCATCCCAACCAACCTTCCCTTTTGATGTGGCAACATAGGTGACAATCGCCCAGTCGGTGGACAAGACGAAATCAGAAATATAGTGATCATCCCCCTCGAAAAAACCGCCGCCAGTACCCGTATTATCCGTCGGCTTACTTTTAAGGCGCCAGCGAAAAACCAACTTACCGGGCGAAGGGAGATATGTAAGAAGGGTAGAAAAAAAGTGCCCTTCTCCAATAACCCCACTCCTCAACCATCCACCCTCAGGCGCAACCGCCCACGGTTTCGCATCGCCAATTACCGTACTTTCAAGTTTAAGATTAAAACCAACGGCCTGCGCCAACTCGCCCACATCCGAGCGCAGGTGCCAAACGGAGTAAAGCCACAGGACTTCATTGTTATGCGGCGATAACTGCCAAAGATTATCAAGCGGTGAACCATTCAGTGACAATGACCAGCCCTCAAAATCATAATCCGGCTCGCGGGTGGGCTCAACCTTGTCCAATAGTTCCGCCACCGACTTGCCGACCACTTGATAGGAACCGTCAAGTTCGGTCATTGCTGACACAACCATGCCACCATTGACATTCAGACGAAGCTGCCACTTAGCCAACGCATCCCCCGGTGTCCACTTCACATCTTTAACCAGTAGTTTACTGCCGTGAGAGGCCCGCCATTCGGCGACATACCGCGCAGCTTCATTCGTATAAACCCAGCGCTCGGAAATCCAAACCTCACTTTGACCGGAAACGCGACGCCCGGAATCATTAAGCCCGTCCGCCAAGAAAACGAAGTCATCCACATTACCCATACTTTTCGCCCACGTGAACTCCAAGGTACCGGCTCCGCGAATTTCCGCCTTCAAGACGGCATCTCCCGGAAGCCCGCTATTGCTATAGAGATAATCTTCGGCGCAACTCCACCCGCTTGCGGTGATAACCAGATTGGAGCACCCCGAGGCCGCGACAATCGCCTCGTCAACCCGATTCGACCAAACGCCATAAAGCGTAACCATACCGCTCTCGGCCAAGTTCAGCACGGTCTCGCCAAAGCCGTATTCCGGCGTCTTGGCCCCAGCCGTACGGCTCCAGCCGATACACGCAAAGAGCGGGTCGTCAAAAGCGGCAACCGGGAGCTTGCCACCTTGATCGTAACTGCACGGCAGTGGCTCCATCGTCCCCGCCGCCGTCTTAAGCCCACTTTCAAAACGAACCGAATAGACATTGTTCGACCAAGCGGCATAAAGCGTCTTCACCGCACCCAACGGCGCCAGCGGACGGGCCAGCACCGCACCATCGGCAAAATTCCAACGCCCCTCCCTTGCATCCAGCGCCCGCTCCGCCCAGCCGCAGAACGAATACCCCGGGCGCTTAAGCGCACTAATCGGAAGTTTCTGGTTGCCCCCAAAGGACATCTTGGCCGCGCCCATCTCATTGGTGGCGCCATTGCCTACGAAAACAAGGGTATAGACCTCCGTTGACCAAACGGCATAAAGGGTAATGACCTCGCCTTGTTGAGGCGACCGATCGAACTTCTCCCCCGGAGTCCATTGAGCCGTCGAGGCGGACTTGTCGGTGGCCCAACCCACAAGATTGTAATCCGCGCGCGTCGGGCCTTCGGAAACCGACAGAACCCAACAGGAAGCTCCAACCTCAAAGGTCAGGTTGCTCATCGCCGCACTCGGCGCGCCTCCATTGGCGTCATAGCGGAGTTCCCAGGTCTCCGGCGGCAACGGCTCCGTCCAAACGGCATAAAGAGTAATCTTCTCTCCTGCGCCTTTAAGATTCGACACCGATGCACCCAATTCCCACTTCGCCGCAGTTGCCTCAGGATCGTCACTCCAGCCCAACCACGTGGAGCGCGGCCTTGAAAAACCCGACGACGGGAGCTGATACTCCTTGCCGCACTCCCAGCGCTGACCTGCTATTGAACCTGTGGCATCGGCGGCATTCTTGTCAAAAATGACATCATAGGCCTCAATGGTACGTTCCTCCCAAATGGGATGAACGCAAAAGACATCATTGAGCGCTGGATACTCCGGCTGCCAACGCCCGCTTCCATCCTCCTTGCGGACCACAAATTTATCCTCCACCCCCCATGTGCCGCCAATCTTGCCATTATAATTAGTGGTCCACCACCCGGCAAGCCGATAGCCCTCACTCTCTGGGATTACGGAAATCTTGGGCATCTCGTAGCCAACAACATACTCGGCATTGGTCATCACGCCGCCGTCGTCAAAGCCGAAGTCGGCGTCAAAGCGCGCAAACCACTTCTTTACCGGCGCATCGGTGCTGGATGTCCAACGAACCTTGCGAACCTCCAGCCGCCCCATATCTCCCCATGCCTCCCAACTTGCCTCCATGGGTTTCGCATCCGCATAAATCCACTGCTCCTGCTGCCAGCAACGCGAAACGAGGCGATGTGAATTATCGCTGGCTTGATGACGGAAAACAAAGTTCGACAACGGCATCTCCTCCGGCCCAGTCACGCGCCACTCAAACGTCAAGACCCCAGATCCGGGAATCTTCGCCTTCAGCACCGAAGGAGAACGCTGAGTGGCCTCTTGATCGTTCTGGCTGACAACCATGCCGTCCTTAACTGCCCATCGCTTTCCTACCATCGTCCCGTCAACCGTATCTTCAGTCGTGATGACGAGATTCGTACACCCAGTCGCCTTCATCAACTCTTGGTCACGAAGATCTTTCCAAACAGCATAAAGCGTGACAGTACCCGTACCTTCAGTAAGATCGGGAAGTTTCGCATAAAGCTCTTTGGAATAATAGCCGTCGGTAGCCATCCAACTGGTGTCAGACGACTTGCTCCACCCACGGAACTCATGGCAATCAAGGGCGAAGGCACTTTCGGGAAACTTATGCGAGGCCCCATAGACCCATTCCTCATCATCCATATCGCCTACCGCTTGCGGATGATTCCGGTCGTAGCGGACGGTATAAACCCGATCAGACCATTGCGCGACAAAACAGACCTCCTCATCCTGCTTGAGTGCAATGTCGGCAACGCTCTCCCCAGCCATCCAGACTTCATCCTCGTAACCCCAACCAGCGAATTGCTTCCCCGCATAGCTAAAACCCAAGCTGGCAGGATCGGGCAATTCAAAACTCTCGCCCCCGCGACGAGGAACAGGAGCGGTGGCCACCCCCGTGGCACCGCTCCCTGGAGCATAACTGACCGTATAGCTGATTGGCGACCAACGGGCATACAGAACGACCGAAAGATTAGTGGGAAAAGACCCCTGGATGGAGACTCTCGCTTCATTCGGAAACGAATCGCCACCACGACCGGTGGGCAAGGTATTCCATTCTTCAAAAGCATAGCCAGGGCGCTTGAACTTGTTGGGCAGCAAGGTCTGTGAATCCGTATAACTCTCAAGCAACATTGTGCCCATTGTGCCAGAACCGCCATTAGCACTAAAGGTAATCTTACAGGTGTGATCAATCCATTTGGCACGAAGCTTGATCTCATGGCCCGACACACTACCTTCTGCCACGGCCATGTTGGACTTGACCTGATTGCCGTTATCCAAGAACCACCCAGCGAAGAACTTTCCAAACTCAAAACTGTCGGAAGGCGGCTCCGGCAATTCGCCATAGCGAAATTCACCGCCAATTGAAAGTAGCGCTTCACCCTCAAGCGCGGTCATCCGCACATCACCATTGTAAAAGCACACTTCAGCCGGCTGGAAATAAGCAAAACAATGCATATTGCTGACCACCTGAAATGTACGCGTGGCACCCATCGCCTCACCATCCCCCCAGCGCTCGAAATAACAACCCGCACCCGGCACCGCCCGAAGGGAAATCTGCCGACCATAATCGTAAGTGCCGCCACCTTCGACCATGCCGTTACCAACACTTTCCCGCGCTTTTTCCGCCAGCACCGTCAGCACGCTGATGTCCCAACGGGCAGTAAGCACATGATCTGCCGGGTCATCCGATGGCGCATAAATCGTATCACCAGTCACGATCTGACCAGCCGCATTTTGCCAACCAATGAAAGTGTGGCCGCTGAAAACCGGCGTCGGCAGCTTGCCATAACTCTTTCCATAGGTCACCTTGATGGCAGTAGGATCAACGGTACCGCCATCGGGATTGAGCGTCACTTGATAAACTCGTGGCTCAAAGGTGACATCAAGGTATGCAACCAGTTTCGCATCGCCGACGGCAAACTGTTTCGCTTTGAGTGTATATGAGAATTCCGACAAATCATTCACATTCGTAACCGCGACTTGCGTAACCGTGCTTCCATAGTAGATGCCACCACCCCAATGGTGACAGCGGTAGCCAGTAGCCGGACGCGCCACGAACTTAAAATCATTTGTCGCCAGATAATTGTAGCATGTGCGAGGAGCCAGCACGCTCTTGCCAAGATAAACGCTACCGTTAGCGGCGGTATAGTTAATCCTAACCTCCACCGACACCGATGACTTAGCACTCGTTGCCGCCGTCGCCCAACGACAACTTGCGATGACGATAAAGGTCATCGCAAGCATGCTTACAGATTTGAAATAAGTGGTTTTCCTCATTCAGCCACCGGCGCCGCCTTCACTTCCGTGTCCTTCACTTCCGTTCCGTTCATGGTCACCTCGCGTCCGCGGGTGTCAACGAGACGGGTCGTCACGAAGATAAGGAGGTTGCGCTTGGAGGTCTTCTCCGCGTGGCTGCGGAAAAGCCGGCCGATGAAAGGCAAATCGCCGAGGAACGGAATCTTGTCGTCCATCGCAAGGCGCGTCTCGGTGATAAGGCCGCCCATCACGATCGTCGCCCCGGGATAGATGGAGACGCTCGACTCGATGGAGCGGACATGGAAAAACGGCTGTTCCATCGGGACGTCGTAGTACTCGATGTTCGAATCGTTCTTTGAGAGGTTCTCCAAGGCCTCCGTCGCCGAGGCCGTGACCTGACCGGTGAGGGCACTCACGAGCGTATCGGGGATGCGGCTCCCGAAGGTGGTGAAGATTGACCCGAGCCCCGTCATGATCTCGCCGATGCCGGTGAAGTTCTGGAGGGCCGTATTGCCGGAAGTCGGAATCTTCATACCGTAGTTGTGCCACTCGGGCTCATCGACGACCTTCGTATCGAGCTTGAGGTCGATGAGGTTGCCGTCGTCGGTGAGGGTGGGGGTGACATCGAGGATCACGCCCACCTCGCGCATGGTGAACGACTGCGGCTCGACGATGGCGATCTGCTGGGAACTGCCGCCGCTCGACCCGTAGCTGCCGCCGCTCGAAGACGAGGACGAGAGCGAGACCTCGTAGTCGGTAGGATAGATGTACTCCGTCACCACCTTCATAACCGCCTCTTCACCTGGGCGCGTCAGCACCTTGGGGGAGGAGAGGAGGTCGGTATCGCTCCGCTGCGAGAGCATATGGAGAATCATCGAAAGATCCGCCGAGCCGATGAAGGCATTCAGCCGCGCGAACTGGTCGTTGGTGAACTGGCTCTGACCCGAGATGTGGTTCCCCGAAGTCGAGAGATAGCGCATATTGTTCTGGTAGGCGGCATCACCGCCGAACTTGTTAAGCCCGATATTGCGGCTCTTGACACCATCCGCACCCGATTGCCAGCCCGTCCGCGTCGCACCCTTAATCGTTTCGCGCGTTATGGTCTCGGTAATAACACCGCCGTCATTCGCCGTCTGGATATGGTCGATATAGGTATCCGGATCGGTGATCGTCTTGAAGCCGCCCTTCTCGATGGGCAGGAACTTGCCGAGCTTGCCCATGTTGAGATTAAGGTCGTTATTGAGAATCCACTCGAAGCCGAGCGAGTTGAGATCGTCCTGGCAGACCTCGACGAAGCGCGCCTCGATTTCGATGAGCTTTTGATCGACATTGAGCTCGGTGAGGGCCTTTTCGAGCTCGGCCAGGTTCTCGTAGGTGTTCTTGACGCGAAGCTTGCCGATCGTCTTGATGTAGATGATCGAGGAACCCTCCGGCCACTGCACGCCCATCAGCGAGAAGAACGCCTTCCAGTCGCGCTCCTGATCCTCACCCTCGTCGCCGCTCTTCCGGCGTCCCGCCCGGCTGTCGCCGAAGTTGCCGAAGGATTTCATCTCCTTGATGTCGCTCTGGGCGCTGCCCATGCGATCGAGGAACTGCGCCAGCACCGGATAGCTGCGGGTCACCATCTCGTCGGTGGACATGTCCTTGTGCATGACCATCACGATCGTCCCCTGCACCTTGAACTTGTAATCGACCGACTCGCAGACGAGCTTCAGCGCCTCGTAGAACGAAATGTCGCTCGCCGTGATCATCGGAATCACCGGCACCCCGGCGATGCCGCCGGCGGACTCATCTTCCTCTTCGTCGCCGGAATCGGAGAAGTCGTCGCTCTCCGCTTCGTCACTCGTCTGCGCCGTCTGCTGCCGCAGGGCCTCGGGCGTCTTGAGGACGAAGTTGAAGCCGCGCTGCTCGATGGGAAGCTCGGGATCGCCGAAGTCGCGCGAAGCGCCGCGGAAAAACTCCACCGCATCGATGATCGTCGCCGGCGGCTTGAAGGAGATGGCGGGAAGGCGCATTTCCTTCATGCGCTTGATGATCGACTGTTCCACCGCGCGCTCGGGATCCTCGCCGACTTCGCGCTTCACCGTATGCGCGGCGACCTCGTCAACCTCGCGGGCGTTCGGAGCATAGACGGGACGCCACTTCTCCGCCACATCGGCGATCATCCCGTCGCGGGCGGCCAGCTGTTCGTCCTCCAGGATATAGCGGCGCTTCTTCTCAATTGCATGCCGCAGACGGATGGCCTCCTGGTTGTAGGGATCGGCCAAGAGCGCCAATTCGCACTCGTCGAGGGCCTCGTCGAGCTCGCGCTGGGAATAGAGCTGGCGCGAACGCCTGAGGTGCTTGATCACCTTGTCGTGCTTCGTCTTGTAGGAATCATCGTTACGGCGGTGGGAGATTTCGGAACGATCCGTCTTGCCGACATCGGGATCGCCCGCGGCATTCCAGGACTCCAACTGCCCGCGCGCCTTGGGATGACGAAGATCCACGGCCTTGTTCATCAGCTTAACCGCCCGCGAGCGCCGCCCAAGGCGGTACTCCGACATCGCCGCGCGGTAAACGCTCTCGGCGATACCCTGCGCGCACTCTTTGCGGAATTTGCGCGAAGACGCGTTATCGGTAAGCAGCTTGAGGGCGTTATTGTAATGACGCGCGGCTTCGGCATACTCCTCCGCCGCCATCGACTCGCGCGCCTCGCGGATTTCGCGCTTCGCCTCTTCGTCAAACGCCTTACGCCGCACGACTTCCTGCGCCCGCACCCGCGCCAAAAGTTCCGCTTCCTCTTCGGGAGACATCGCGGGTGCCGCCTTGGGCTTCTCGACATTTCCCATCTCCGCCAGGAGTTCGTCGGTATCCGACTCGTCCGCCGACTCCTCGGCCGGGGCATCAAGCGGCGCAGACGCTTCCACCGCCGGCTCCTCGGCAGGCGCTGACGCCTCGACCGCTTCGGCCGCCGGCTCAGGGGCCGGTTCTACGGCCTCGGCAACCGCCGATTCTCCTTCGAGATCGCCGAGAAGACCGTCGAGGTCTTCCTCTTGCGCAAGAACAAACGGACTCGCAAAGAGTAGCGTTACCGCCACACTCCAAGCGATCAACTTACGGAAGTTCGCCATACTGAGGACATGCTCCTTGATTTTCATGTTATTATACCTCATTTTTCTTTACGGTTCAAGTGCTTCGAGGTCGCGGACTTCGCCCCTGTTCACACCCTCCACCTTCACCTTCGCCGTTTTGCCCTTGCGGGAAATGTCCACCACCCGGTATTTGCCGAGGTTCAATTCAAAAGTATCGCCAATCGCCACCGTGAACGACTGCCCGGTGCGGCTATACTGGAGAACGGCCATCAGGTCCACGGCTTTGTTGCGCTCGTCCTTGGAAAGCGCAAGCCGCTTCTTGTCCTTCGTGCGCTCAATCACCGCAAAGGACGTATCCACATCCTTCTTGCTGCCGCCGCCGCCCTTGATGACCACCTCCGCGCTCTGTTCCTTGTATTCCCTGGCGACGAAACCGGTATCGCCGATCTCTTCGCCAAGAAGAACGGAATAGTTGAAGCCCTTCGTCCCGTAGTCATTGCGCTTCTTCGGGTCGGTGAAGTAGAGCCGTGTGCCCGCCGGGGTCTTCATCGCCCGGACGAAGAAGAACGGCAGCGTCGTCTGCTTGAGCGGCGCCTGAAGCTTGAGGAAGTCGAGATAGGGGAGGTGGGAGGTCGGATCCTGCGGATCCGTCCCGTCACGATACTCCTCCATGTTGGTGAAGCCGTCGCCATCAAGATCCTTGTCGGCATCGGAGGCATCGCGCGGATCCATCCCGTGGGCCGACTCCCAATCGCTCGGGATACCATCTCCGTCAGCATCGACGACCACCACGATCTCCTCCTTCGGCGCCTTGCCGCAGTTGGGACAGGTAGCCGCCGTAAGCGGCATCGCCCCCCTGCAGTTCGGGCAGAAGACGCGGCACTCGCCGGCGAAGCAGTGTTCGCCCTTCTCCGGCAGTCCCGGGATGACCGGCGGCTTGCGCAAAAACGCCAACGCGCTTTCGTAGTCCTTGAGATCCACCCCCTTCACTTCCGTCTGAGCGTCGCTGCGAACGCGGTCAAAACGCTGAACGGCCTCGCTCGCCTTCTCCTCGGGATTCTCGCCGAGCGAACGGAAGGCCATCACGCCCGCCGCCGCGAGCGCCAGCAACGACAGGATCAACACCACCCAGTCGTAGTGGGCCGAGAAAAAGTTCGAATTAGGGGTGTGCGTGCTCATTCTTCCTCCTCCGTAGCGCTCTCCTCGGTCTCCTCGGTCTTTTCGCCGGTACGGAAATCCGCGACCGAGAGCGTCATCTTCACCTTATAGGGCGCGATCCCCTGAGGATCGACGATAACCCCCGTCTGCTCGTCCTCCTGCTTGTCCTTGCGCTCCTTCGCCCGCTTCTCTTCGAGGCGCTTCGCCTTCATCGAAAGCTTGCGATTCTTGGTCTTGGCGTCCTTCTTCTGGTCGCCGCCGAGCTTTTCCACGATCTCGTCCTTCTCACGCTCGAAAGTCAGATCGGCAATGGCGATGTAGCGACGATCCGCGACCAGCCGGTTCAACGCCGCCACCAGTCCCTCGGGGGCCGTGCGGAATTCGACGGTCATCGTCGTCAGGTTGGGCTCCGGCGCCACCACGCGCGCCGCAGCGGGGGCGGCCGCCGTCTTCCCCGCCACGCGCTTCTTCGCCCGACGCGCAGCGACCGGCTTCGGCTTCGGCGGCTCGACCGGCGCGGCAACGGCGATATTGACGATTTCGATGACTCCAGCCGCCGCCAGATGCCGGACGACGTTCGTGACATCGTTCCATTCGCGCTGCAGGCGCGGCAGATTCGCCGCCGAGGGCAGCACCCCGCCGGCGATGAAGTCCTTGAAGCCGAAGGTGAAGTCGGGCTTGACGATCTTTCCGTCCACGCCACCGGAGAGGAGCGAAAGCTCCTTCGCATCATCGATGAGCTGGGTCTTGAAGGCCGGCGGCGTGGTCTCGGGAATCGCGAGGTCGCCCGCCGTCGCCAAGGCGCGTGACGATTCCATCCAGGTTTCGTAGGCGCGGCGGTTCTCGTCCACGGCCGCCTTCGCCGCCGGCGACGGATAGATGGCGCCGCGCGTCAACCGCTCGGCCGCGTTGCGCTTTGAGTCGAGGTCATCGACAATGGAGCTGTGCTCGTCCATGGCCTGGTAGATGAACCAGCCGAAGGCGAGCGCGCCGATGAGGAAGAAGCCCCCGAGGGACAGGATGATGATTTTCGTCTTGTTCATTTGAACTTCATCTCCACGGTAAACTGTTCAACTTCGTCGTTCCGCCCGAGCGTGGACATATCGGAGATCTTGACGCTCTCCGGATCGACCGACGGATTGCTCTTGAGCCGTTCGACCACGATTTCGGACGCCGTGCGCTGCTTGCCGGAATTCTTCTGGGCGTCGCGGTTCACCAGATCCTTGACGCGGTCGGACCAGCCGCGGATCGTGACCTTCCCGGGCTCCCACTTCTCGATCCACAGGCCCTCGTTCTTGTTGATCTGCGGCGAAAGCGCCCGACAGACGGCGGCGAGCGCCCGCACGGAAGTCGAACGCGAAAGGAGACGGGCGCGGAACTTGTCGGCCTCGGCCTTGACCGCCGTCACCTCCTGCTGGGCGGTCTTGATCTGCCCGTCCATCCGCCGCAGGGCATCGGCCTTGACGGTGATGCTCTCCTCGACGGCCCGCACCACCTCGTTCTGATGACGGACGGTCAAGAGAACCAGCGCGAGCGCCGCCATGAACAGGACTCCCGCCGCGGCGAGAACCGGCACCTTGGCGCGTTCGGCGCGCGCGGCGAGAACCGAAGGCGGAATGAGGTTGATCTGGAAGACGGCGGCATTCGCCACATGGACGGCGAGTCCAGCCGTCGAGGCGAGGATCGCCGCGTCCGCCGCGAATTCGTCCGCATCCAGCGCCGGCGCTACCGTGACCAGCTCCGACGGATCGAAGAAGACCGTCTCCAGGCCGAGACCGTCGGCGAAGAACTGGTCGATCTGCGGCAGGAGCGAGGTGCCGCCCGTCAGGTACAGGCGCGTCGGCGCCGAACCGCCCTGCTGGGAGCGGTAGAAGTTGATGGAGCGCGTGATCTCCGATTGGAGGCGCGAAAGGACCGCACGGCAGCATTTGGAGATCTTGTCGGCCGTCTCGTCCTCGTCTTCGGTGACGCCGCCGAGGGAGACATAGCCCTTCTCGACCTTGATCTGCTCGGCCTCCTCGATGGAACAGCCGAGGACACCGGCGACGTCGCGCGTGATGTTGAAGCCGGCGATCGGGATGGAACGGTTGTAGAGCTTGTCGCCTTCGACGATGACGAGCGAAGAGGTCTTGGCGCCGATGTCGAGAATGACCGAGCAATCCTCCGTGCCAGCCACGGCCGTCACCGCATTGGTGAGCGCGATCGGCGCGGCATCGACCAGCGTCACGCGGAAACCGGCGGCTTCGACGGCGGCGACGATGGCCTCCACCTGATCGAGCTTCGCCGCCACGATCATCACCGACTTCTCGCCCGAAGGCGTATCGCCGAGGACCTGCCGGTCGCAGACCATATCGTCGATCGGGAACGGCACGTTCTGCTCGATCTCATAACGGACCATCTGCTCGAACTTGTCGTCGCCGCCGGCGGCGGCAATCGCGGCGAACCGCGGGAAGACCATCTGCCCGGAGATCGAAAGGGCGACGGCCCCCGGCTTGATGCCCTTCTCACGGACGATGGAAAGGAGCGCCGGCGAGAGGATCGTATCGGCGTTGCCGGCGTCGAGGGGCGCCGCCAGCGGAACGACGCCGTAGTTGACGAGGGTCAGCGCGCCATGCGCACCCAGCTCGTACTCCGCGAGCGCGAGATTGGCGGCACCGATGTCGAGAGCGAGGAATTTCTTGGCCATAGGTTACTGAATCACGAGTTCGTAATCGTTCGGGTTGACAAGCGCCCAAATGGTTTTCGAGCGGTCGAGAAGCCCCTGGCGGCGTTCGATCATCGGCTCGTCGTCACGGTCCCTGTTCTTCGCCTCCATGATCTTGCGGTCTTCCCAGAACTTGGAGTGCGGCTGAATGCCCTTGATCTCGCTTTCGGAATCGCCGGCGAGCATGTCGCCGTCCTTGTTGGTGATGACGAGCCCCACCGCCTTCGCCTCGCCGAAGCGTTCGAGGTAGGACGGATGCAGGCAGACCGAAGCGGCGTGGGCGCCGCGCGGGATGTTCGAGTAGGTGACCGAAGTGGTGAAATAGGAGTAGGGCGCGAGGGCCTCGCGATCCTTCTTGTCCTTCTCCTTCGCGGTCTTCGTCTCCAGCAGGACATGCCAGGTGAAGGTGAGCTGATCCTGCCACTTCACATAGGTCTGGTACTTCGCCTCCAGGACGATCCATTCGCGCGGCTTCTGGTAGCACTGGCCGATGATGGTGCCGCCAGCGAGCGAAGGTGCCGTGAGCCGACAGCCGCGCCCGAGGCGGGGAAACTGCTCGATGCGGACTTTCGCCTCCTTGCCAGTGACGTGTTCTTCGCCGTCTTCGTCGACGACAACGCGGGCCTTCGTCGGCTTGGCTACTGAGACAAGCGCCACGCTCGCCACGAGAATTCCAATCATCAGTTTTTTCATTGTCATCCTTTCAAGTTAGATCTCAAATTTCAAATTTCAAATCATTCCTCTCAACCCTCTCAACTTTCTCAACCTCACAACACCTTCATCTTCGGCAGATCCTGGATATCCACCAATCCCACGACCTTCCCTTCGCGGTCGCAAACCGGCAAATCGTCGATGCGCTTCTTCTCGAAGACCTTCAGGAGCTCCGCCGCATAGGCGTCGTCATAGACGAAAAGCGGCGAAGCCGTCATCACCGAGGCGATGCTGTCGGTCAGCCGCGAAGCGGCATCGCCCGAGAGCGCCATCACGCGGCGGAAATCGCCGTCGGTGAAGATGCCGGCAAGGCGCCCGTCCGGCTCCGTCACGATTGCCGCGCCGCATTTCGCCGCAGTCATCGCCATCACCGCCTCCATCACCGTCGCCGTCGGCGAAACCGTCGCGAAGCGCTCGCCGGTGCGCATGATGTCCGAGACCTTCATGACGAGCGCGCGGCCGATCGCCCCCGCCGGATGGTTCATCGCGTACGAGGAGATGTCGAAGCGTTGCGCGTCGATCATCACCATCGCGAGCGCATCGCCCATCGCCATCGTGGCGGTCGTCGAATTGGTCGGCGCCATCCCGAAGGGACACGCCTCCTTGCCGCAGGGGATTTCGATATGCACGTCCGAAAGCTTCGCCAAGGTGGAGTCGGACTTGCCGGTCATCGAGATGACCTTGAGCCCGTGGCGGCGGATGGCGGGAATGAGGTTGTTGACCTCGGCCGATTCGCCGGAGAACGAAAGCGCGATGAGGATGTCCTTCGAAGAGACCATCCCGAGGTCGCCGTGCATCGCCTGTACGGGATTGAGGACGATGGAGCGCGTCCCCGTCGAAGCGAAGATCGCGCTCATCTTCTCGGCGATGTGCAGGTTCTTGCCGACGCCCGAAACGACCACGATGCCGCCCGCCGCCGTGCAGTCGAGCATCATCGCGATTGCGCGCGTAAAGCTTTCGCCGATCGAGTCCCGGGTCTTCTCAAGACCCGCGATCTCGACCTCGAAAACCGCTTTCGCGCGAGCAATCTGCTGTTCGTTCGTCATTTCGTCGTCGATTGAAGGAGGGTGACCGCGACCGTCGCGACGATGTCCTCGGCCGAGCAACCGCGGGAGAGGTCGTTCATCGCCTTCGCGAGCCCCTGCAGATTCGGCCCGATCGCCGTCGCGCCGCCGAGCCGCTGCGCCACCTTGTAGGCGATGTTGCCGGCCTGAAGGTCGGGGAAGATGAAGACGTTGGCATTGCCCTGGATCTCGCCGGCGGGGTTCTTCTGCTTGCCGACCGACGGCACGATCGCCGCGTCGAACTGCATTTCGCCGTCCATCTTGATGCCCGCTTCGGCAAACTTCGGACGCGCAAGCTCCACGGCCTTCTGCACCTTCTCGACGAGATCGCCCGCGGCCGAGCCCTTGGTGGAGAACGAGAGATACGCGACGCGCGGTTCGTTGCCGGTCAAATCGCGATAGCTCTGCGCCGTCGCGAGACCGATATCGACGAGCTGCTCGGCCGTCGGGTTGGGAATGACGCCGCAGTCGCCGAAGGCGAGGACGCCGTCGCCCGATTCGGTGGGCTGCTGAAGGTCGATGATGAAGCAGGAGGACGCCGTCTTCACGCCCTTCTGGGTGCCGAGGGTGTGAAACGCCGCGCGGAGCATGTCGCCCGTCGAGGCGATGGAACCAGCAACGAGCCCCTGTACGCGGCCGAGCTTCACCATCATGCCGCCGAAGTAGATGCGCTTCGTGCGCAGGGTCTTTTCGGCCGCGGCGAGATCAATGATCTTCTGCTTTTCGGCGGGCTTCTTCGATTCCTTCGCGTTCCACGCTTCAAGATAGGCCTTTTCAAGCTCGGCGTCACCGGCCGTAAAGTCGATTGTCTGGATGCCGAAGTCAGCGAGTTTCTTCCCGGCCTTCGCTTCGGCGGCGGCGATCTCCTCGGCCGTACCGAGGACGACGGGGGTGGCGAGCTTGCGCTCGACGCACGCGCACGCGGCAGTAATGACGCGCGGATCCTGCCCCTCGGGGAGCACCACCGTGCCGTTTAACTTACTTGCTCTTTCGATGATATTCTTAATCGCGTTCATATCAGAAGTTGGAGTAATGAGTTGGAGTTGGAGAATGGAGTTACTTCGAAAGGACTCTCACGGTGTCTTTGGCGATCATCAGCTCCTCGTTGGTGGGCATGACGACGACCGGGATCTTCGAGCCCTTCGCCGAGATGATCTTAATCTCGCCGCGGACCTTGTTGGCGGTCTTATCAAGCTTAATGCCGAGGGCGCCGAGCCGCGCGATGATCTTCGCGCGGACTTCCGACGAGTTCTCGCCGATGCCGCCGGTCATGATGATCGCATCCGCCCCGCCGATCACGGTATTGTACGCGCCGATGTAGAGGGCGACGCGGTAGGCCAGCATCTCGAGCGCAAGTTCGCACTTTTTGCAGCCCTTCGCGGCACCCGCGCAAAGATCGCGGCAGTCGCTCGAGCCAGCGAGCGCGAGGAGGCCCGACTGCTTGTTGAGGAGCTTGTCCATTTCCGCCGGGGTCTTCTTCTCGGCTTCCATGATCGCGAGCACCGCCGCCGCGTCGATGTCGCCGCACCTGGTGCCCATCACCAGCCCCGCGAGCGGAGTCAGGCCCATCGTCGTATCGACGACGCCGCCATTCTTGATCGCGGCGAGCGAAGAGCCGTTCCCGAGGTGGCAGGTGACGAGATTCACCTTGGCAAGCGGCTTTTTGAGAAACTTCGCCGCGGCCTCGGTGATGAACTTGTGGCTCGTACCGTGAAAGCCGTACTTGCGGATCCCCATCTTCTTGTAGTACTTGGGGTCAATCGCATACATACCCGCGCAATCGGGCATCGTCGCGATGTGGAAGGCCGTATCGAAGACGCCCACATTGGGAACGCCCTTGAAGATCTTCTCGCACGCCTCGATGCCGCCCAGGTTCGCCGGCATATGGAGAGGCCCGAACTTGACGAGCTTCTTGGCCTTCGCCATGTTGGGCTTGTTCATGAGCGCCGAATCCTTGAAGACCTCGCCGCCGTGGAGAATGCGGTGACCGATCGCGTCGATGCCCTTGGCGTTATCGCCCAATTGCGTGACCACGTTCTTCAGCGCCTCGGCGTGATCCTTCGGTCCCCCGCAACCGATGCGCTCCACGAGCCCCTTCGCCAGCCGCTCGCCTTTCTTCATGTCGAAGAGCTGATACTTGAGCGAACTCGAACCCGAATTGATAACGAGAACTTTCCTGATTTCCTTTTTCATTTTCTGTTCACTTTCTTGACCGAACCTGATTCAACATCGCTAGATTTTACCATAATTCCCGATTTACTGCTCCAAGACCACCTTGAAGAAGCCGCTCGAAAGGTCGAGCTTCTCGCTAAGCGGGATATCGACGAGCTGCTCGGACTTACCCACCTTGCGCGTCGCCTGCGCGACCGGCGTCGGGCTCCAGTCCTCGGCGAGTGTGGCGCGGCGATAGACCTTGACCGTCACCGTCGCCTCCTCCTGATTGCCGAAGTCGTAGATCTTGGAGACGAGGTTGCCCGCAAGGCCAGCATCAACCTCGGCATCGACGCCGAGCGTGATGTAATCGCCGTTCGGGCTTAAGGTAACCGAAGTCACCTTGACCGTACCGGGCTTCACCTTCGGCTTGGCGGCCTCGCGAATGGCATCAACACCGGTAACCGTACCGTGGTTATTGCCCAGGACCAGCGCCGCCACCTCGTCATAGGTGAAGACCGTGAGATCCGCGCCCGGCATACCCGAGGAGACACCTGCCGTCAGCGTCTTATTGGCAATCTCGGAAGCAAGCTCGTCCGTAATCGCGAAGGTCGCCGAGATGTCCTTGCCCTTCGCCTTGAGCCACGCCGGGGTGTCAACCGAGGCCGTCATGGTCTTGGGAGCCGAGCCATTGCCGTAGTACATCTCGTACTCCCAGGCATCCGGCAGCCAGTCGTCATCGGTATCGGCGTCTTCGAGGTAGATGCCGATGACCTCGTTGGCGCTACCGAGCACCGCCCGGCCGGCGCTGCCCCAGGTCTCCCAGTCGTCCTTGGCGAGGTTGCCGTTCGTATCGACATAGGCGCGGAGGTAATAGGTGCCGCGGGTGGGCACGCCCATCACCTTGCCGTTCGCCGCAGTATGCGTGACATTGGTGACCTCGACGAAGTCAGTGATGATCGTCTCGGCGATCGGCGTACCGGCGAAGTCGGGCGTCGCGAACGCCTGGACGCGGAGCGCACCCTTGACCGTCGCGGCCGCGATATGCGAGAGAACCGCCTTGGGACCGGTGTACTTGACCGCCACCGGAATCGCCGTGTAGCCATGGTCGTTGACATCCTGCTGGACATTCACCTTGGTGGTGAGCTGCGCCGTCGCCGACCAGGCGTCGGTACGGAACTTCGCGTTGTACATCGACACGCGCCAGGTGTAGGTTGCATTCGGCTTGAGCACCTCGCCCTTCGCGGTGAGGTTGCCGACGATTGCCGGCGCCGTCCACTCGTAGTAGGTAAGGCCGTCCTTAACCGAAGTGACCGGCGTGAGCTGGTAGTCGGAGTCATAGACCACGTCACCGCCATCGAGCACCTGAACCTTGAACGCCGTGTAGGAGTTGAAGTTCTCCATCGTCCACTTGAAGGTGGGACGGGCGCCATAGACCGTGACCTCGTTGAGGCCCTTCGGGGTCTTGCGGTACTTCGTCGAATCGAAGACGCGCTGGAAGGCGACGGGGATGATGTTGTTGGTGAGATACGGATTGACCGCCCCCTCGTAGGCATAGACCGTCGTCGCGGAGAGGTACGGGTTCACCGAGCCGTCGCCGAGAACGATGCGGTAGTTGACCGCCGTCGGATCGATGCCCTTGGCGGCAACCGAGCGGTTGTTATAAACCTCGGCAATGAAGTCGTTCCAATCGGTATCGTATTCGCCGTCGGCGAGGAAGTCGCCCTCGTGGAGGAAGCTGCGGGCCTTGAGGTCGATGACCTTATCGACGATCACGCGGTTCGGCACCGTGAGGCGGACCTCGGCATCATCCTCGGGGATGATCACATGGAAGTCCTTCTCGGCGATCTCCATCTCCTCGTCGGTGCGGCCGGTCGCGTACATGTTGCCGCCCTTCTCGCCCACGAGCGTGCGGACGACGCGGACGCGGATGCGGTTCTCGCTCGGCAGCTCGTAGCCCTCGTCCGCCACCTTCGTCCAGGTGCTGTCATCCTTACCGTACCAGTACTGGCGGTCGTTGTCGCCCGTGAGCAGATCCACGCGGCCGAAGACCGGATGCGTTTCCGTGAGCTCGACCGAGAACTTGGCACCCTGCCAGCCGACCTCGACGTCGCCGACGAAGCCGAAGGGCTCGCCCACCGTGTACTTGCCGTCGCCGTCCGTATCGGCGAAGGCGATGAACTTGTTGCGGCCCTCGCGGACATAGCCGTCGCTCGGCGTCTCCTCGCTGAAGGCGTCGGGATCGGAGAGATAGAAGGTGCCGTTCACCGAAGTGCCGATGCGCGCACGCTTCCAGCCGATGTAGGCGTGGCTCTTCGCGAGATCGAGCTTCTCGCAATTGTAATAGCCGGCCGAGAGATTCGACTCGCCGCCGACGTTCGAGAGCGAGGCGGCCGCATCGACCATCCGGGCGTAAACGCTGCCCGTCAATGCCGCATTCGAGAAGTCCACCGTCATGAGGCCGGTGTCGTAGTCGATCGTACCAACTGCGACCTCGGCCTGGTTGGTGATGACCGTGACGAGAACGCCATCCTTATCCTGCACGAGCGGATACCACTTCGACTCGGCGACGCCAGCGTCCACCGCGGAGATCTCGCGGCCGTTGCGGTAAACCGCGCGCTTGAAGTTCTCGTCGCGGAAGTAGATGGTGACGGAGCCGCGCGTGACGGCACCCGGACCGAGCGCGTAGGTCATCGGCACCGCCGGCTTGATGCCGAGGTACTTGACCGGCGAGCTCGCGGCCTCGGCCGCCTCTTCGCCGTCAGCGGTCGGCGCGGTCCAGATGGCGCTCGGGGTGGAGACCATATCCGGATCGATCACCGCGCTCCACGCCTCGAAGACGATTGGGGCCGTGATGGTGGCGTTGCCGTTGTAGATGACCGTCGCCTCGATAATCGGCACCGGGTGCTCCGGATAAGCGAGACCGTCAACGCCGCTGGAGACGAGGCGCTCGGGGCTGGTGCCCGCCTGGGCCTCGGAGTAGTTCGACCAGCCGTCGCGGTCGTCGTCGCGGCTCGGATCATAGACGTAGCGGTTCGCGTAGAGCTCGCCCGTGGTGCCGACCGGATCGGCGTAACGCTCCTCCCAGGTGTCGGAGACCTGGTCGTGGTCGGTGAAGATCTCGCCGAGGTAGAGCTCGCCGATCTTGCGGAAGTAGTCCACGCTCGATCCGTCGGTCTTCGGATCGCTCGGGTTGAGCTTCACGAGCTGGAACACCTCGCTGATGAGGTACTCGGCGTAGTTGGAGAGGCCGTCGCCATCCCAGTCCTCGCCGGAATCGCCGTTCTTGAGGTGGTACTGCTGGGCGTAGTAGTCATTGACGCCGTCCTTATCGGTATCATACGCATAAGGATCGGTCGGATGATAGCCCTTGTCGTACTCAAGGAGGTTGATGAGACCGTCACCGTCGATGTCGTTCATACGATCGGCGTAGTTCCACGGCGAGAGCTGAACCGCCGGATCGTCGAGCGAGGCAACCTGGGTGACGCCGTTGGTGCCGAACATGCAGTAGAGCTCCCACATGTCGGCGATGCCATCGCCGTAGCCCTGCTCGGTCGGATCCGCGTCACCCGTGCCGATGCCCGTCGGGTCAAGCGTGAAGTCAGAGGCGTTGATAACCCCGAGGACATTCGCGAGGTAGTTGGTGACGTAGAGGTTGTCATACGGCGTAACCTCCTTCGTGTGGACGCGATCAAGCGTACCGATATAGTCATTCGCCGTGTTCTCGTTGAAGCCGAAGCGATCGTACACCTGGGCGTGGACGAGAGCGAGGTCCATCGTCTGGACATCAACAACCGTGCGCTGGTCATCCGCAGCAACCGTGATGTTCGTGCCGAGGCCGCGGATCGACGGATTGACGGCGCCAAAGTCGTACCAGTAGGTGGCTGCGAGCGTGTCGAGCTCCGTGAGCGGCGTGCCGACCGCAAGGCCGAGCGTCGTCATGTTCGGGCCGTACTCGTCGCCGGTGAGCGCGTACCAGGTCTTGTTGCCCTCTTCGTCAAGGACGGCAACGCAGACGAACGGCACCTCGGCGTAAGCCATGGAGCCAGCCGCCTCGCCGACGCCCTTGTCGAACCAGCCGTTCGGCAGGAGGAGATCGAAGCCGAACTGGGCGTCGAGCTTGCGGACGGCAATGCCGTCCTCGTCAAGGAAGGTCTCCTCGCGGTCGAGGACGCCGTTGTCGTTCCAGTCGGTGTCCTGCAGATAGACGGTGCATTCGCCGTTCTTCGCCGAGACGCGGACCGCGTCAAAGCCGCTCGTGCGAGCGACGCCGTCATCCGTGAGGTCGTCAATCTTGACGTAATAGCCCCAAGTGTCGTACGGCATACGGACAAAGTCGGCAATACGGCCGTCGGCGAGATCCTTCGCCACCCAGGCGGCCACATAGTAGGACGCGCCCGGACGGAGGTTCGTAAGCGTGACGACATCGGTCTCGGCCGCCTCGGCGATCGAGTAGCTCACCGGGTTCACGAGGTCGGCGGCATCGTAGGCCGCGACGACGAGCTTGCCAGTGAGGTTCGTGATCGGATGCAGAACGGTGACGGCGATGGTGCCGTCGAAGGCCGCCGCCTGATTCACGTGGAAGCTGGCCGTCGTGAAGGCGGTGTCGTCCTCGGGCTTGCCGAACTTGTCGTTGCCGAGCGCGATGCCGACGGTCGCAAGGCCGTTCGTGAAGGCGATGCCGTTCTCCGCGAACCACGCGGAGTCGAGAACCACACGGCCGTCGCGCGCACCCCAGAGGAGGAAGCCGGCCGCACCGCCGTAGGTCTGGCCGTTCGCCTGGACCCAGAAGCGGGTGTTGACATTGTCCGCCGGCACCGTGAAGGCGACCGCGAGGTCATCGACGAGCGCATCCTCCTCCACCAGGACATCGGCCTTGCTGCGGATCGGCGAGTAGCGGACCGTGAACTCCTCGTTTCCGTTCTCCGATTCCACCACTTCCGCCCAGCCATTGGACATCACGAGGTAGCGGTTGAGGTTGGTGACGCTCAGATTCGCGAAGGTGTCACCGGAGAGGCGCAGGATCTCGTAGGTGACGGTCTCGACGTCCTCAATCGTCTTCGCGCGGTCGGCGCCCCACTTCGCGTAATCGTCCGCGAGGAACTTGTCGATGCCGACATAGCCCGGATTCACATACTCGTCCGGGAAGATCGCTTCCGTATTCTGGTTGTTGTCAAGCGCGATATAGAGAACGCCCTTCGCGTCGTTGTAGAGCGGCTGGCCGTTCACGGCCGTACGGGCGATGGCGATGACCGTCTCGTCACCGTTCCGGCGGATGACGGGCAGCGCTTCGTTCGCCTCGCCGAGCGCAATCGTGACCTCCGCGCCGAGGTAGCCGATCTCCGCCTTCGCGGAGCCGACCGTATCGCCAGCGGAGTACTTGCCGTCGCCGTCCATATCGATATAGGCGATGAACTTGGCGTAGCCCTGCTTGAGCGAACCGACGGACGGATCGCCCAGCTCAATCCTAGCGACGCCCGAATCAAAGGTCGCGCTCGCATTCCAAGTGACGGAAACGACGTCTTCCCCATACTCAGGCGCACTCGGATTCTGCTGATAGCCGACGATGGTGACATTCTGCGAACCATTGCCCGCGTACTTGAGCGTCACCGTCAGCTTCGGCGTCGGCATCTCCACCTTTCCGCGGTTCTCGCTGTCGATCGTCGCATTCAAATAGCCGTAGGCCTCCGCCATCCCCTGCTCGTCCAGAAGGTAGGTGTCGCTCATGCCCGCGAGATAGACCGCCAACTCGTCAACGGTGATGCCCGTGGCCTTGTTCTTCTTGGAATACTTGTCATCGTTTGCCTTCAGGTATTCCTGCGCTTCGAGGAGCGTAGAGCCGGTGAAGGCGTTCATCGTCTGCAGCTTAAGGTACTGGAGGACGATGTCCAACTTCTCGGCACTCGTCAGGTTGGAGACGTCAAGGACCTCGTTCTGCGTGCTGCGCGCGACCGACCAGTAGCTCCAGCCGGAGCCCTGGTACTCGCGCGTACCAGCATAGGCGAGGCCGGCGGCCGTCATGCCGAGGCGCGCACAGTAGTCGGGCTCGATGAACTCGGCGCCGTTGAAGAATTCGCCAAGATAGGATACCTTGCCGAACCGGTTGGTGAACGCGCGGAAGTAATCGGGCGTCGCACCATCCGACCAGGCGTTCACGACCGAGATGTCGCGGAAGGCCTTCATGTCGAGATAGTACGCCTGGATTTCCTCAAGGTTGGAGAGGAGGTCGTTATCCGGATCCTCGCCGTACGCGCTCTCGGGCACCTGGAACTTCTTGACCGAGCCGTCCATGAAGTGCGGCATCTCGTCGAGGAGATAGCCGTGCTCGGCCATCCAGTCATAGACGGTGTACTGATTCCACGGATCGGTGGGCTCCACGCCGCCATCGAACTCGTGGAGGAGATCGAGGCCGTCCTCGTCCTCATCGTGCGTGCGGTCGCCGAAGTTCCACGGCGAGTGCTTCACCGCGTCGAACGCGCAGCTGCCGGCGCCGTCAGGACCGTACATCACATAGAGCTCCCAGCCGTCCGGGATGCCGTCGCCGCGGCCGTGGACGATGTCATCCGCATCGTCCGAGTCGATCGGGAGCGTGTAGTCCGGCGCATTCGCGACACCGCAGACATGCGCGAGGTAGTTGGTAAGATAGAGCTTGTGCGTACGCGTGAACGGCTTGGTGTTGACGCGCTCGATGCTGCTGATGCGCCAGTTGGCCGTGTTCGGATTGAAGCCGAAGTAGTCATAGACCTGCGCGTGGACGAGGACGAGCGTCATCGCCTCGCTCACCTCGACGACCTTGTAGTCGCCGAAGACGCTCGTATCGACGATGTTGGTGCCGAGACCGCGGAGACGCGGCTTGAGGGCGCCGAAGTCGTACTGGTAGGTGGTCGCGAGCGTCGTGAGGTCGCTGAGCAAGGTGCCCACCGGGATGCCGGGCGTGACCTTGTCGCTCACGATCTCGGAGTCGAGGTCGGTGACGGCGAACCAGATGGTCTCGCCGTCCTTTGCCGCGGCGACGCAATAGAACGGCACTTCGGCGTAGGCGAAGGCGTCCTTCGCGTCGGAAGCGAAGATCTCCACTTCGGAGACGCCTTCGATGTCGAAGTTGTAGATGAGCTTCGCCGTCGTCCCGTAAACGCCGTTCGTGCCGAGGAAGGTCTCCTCGCGGTCCAACGTGCCGTTGTCGTTCCAGTCGGTGTCCTGGAGATAGACCGTGACAACCGCGCCGCTCGTAACCGCCAGCGGCTCGAAGTACGAGGTCGTCGCATAGCCCCAGGTGTCATACGGCATACGAACCGAATCGGCCGCGCGGCCATCATTAAGCGCAGTCGCGACCCAGGCGGCGACATAGTAGGACGCCCCCGGACGGAGATTCTCGAGCGTGACGCTCTTCTCGGTCGCGTTGGTGATCGCAAAGCTCACCGGGTTCACGAGGTCGGCGGTCTCGTAGGCCGCGACGACAACATTGCCCGCCAGCGTCTCGGTCGGGTGCTTGACCGTGACATCGATCGTGCCCGGGAACTGGCGGCCAGCGTTGATGACGACGGTCGCCATCTCGCAATCGGCGAGGTCGGGCTTGCCGTACTTGTCGTTGCCGAGGACAACGCCGAACTTGTTGGTGCCGGTCGGAATCGCGAGATTGTTCGCGTCGAACCACGCCTTATCGAGGACAACCTTGCCACCGGCCGTCGCATCGAGGCGGTAACCCTTGACATCATCGAAGAGTGTCGCGCGGTCGGCGCCGTTCGTCGCCATGTTGAGCCAGAACTTCGTGGAGGTCGAGTCCTCAGGCACCGTGAAGGTGAGGGTGAAGTCATCAGCCGTCGAGCCGGCGGCGACAATCGAGGCTGCCTTGTCGCGCGCGTTCGAATACCTGAAGGTAATCTCTTCGTTGGCCGAGGAGTCATGGTAGTTGGTCACGCCGCCCACGACAGTGATGTAGTGGTTGAGGTTCGAAACCGAGAGGATGGCGATATCCTCAAGACGCAGGCGGAGAACTTCGTAGGTAACCGTCTCGACATTGGTGATGTTCGCGAGCTTAGCGAGCTCCTTGTCGATGCCGATATAGTCGTCAGTCTCGTACTCGTCGGGCGTGATGATCTCGCGCGCCGCATTGTCGAGCGCCTGGACAACGAAGACACCCTTGGCGTTTTCGTAGAGGTACTCGCCGTTGATCGCCGAGCGGACGAACGCGAGAACCGAGTTCTGCTCGCCCTCCTCGTTGAGGCGGAGCGACGGCAGCGCCGGATTAGCCGCCGCAAGGCGGATCATCGCGTTCGCGCCGAGGTGGCCGACTTCCGCCACCGCCTCGCCGGAGATGCCATTCTCGCCCATCACCACAAAGCGGACCGCGCCCTGCTTGAGCGAACCCGCCGCCGCGTCGGCGAGGGCGACCTTGGCGACGCCCGCGTCAAACGCCGCCGCCACCGACCACGAGCCCGCGAGCTGCGCGCCATATTCGGGATACGCCGGATTGACCTGATAGGCCTCGATAGTGACCGGCAACGATTCAATGCCCGCATACTTGAGCGTGAGGTTCACGGTCGGCGCCGGCGTCACGTTGCCGCTCTGCGCCTCGGACCAGTAGTCCCAGCCGTTCAGGTCGCCGTCGCGCGTACCCGCGTGGTCGAGGGTCACAATGCCCAGTGCCTCGCGGTTCGTATAGGCGATGAACTCGGAGCCGTTGAAGATCTCGCCCAAGTACCCGTCGCCGCCAACCGTGCGGAAGTAATCGGGCGTCGTGCCGTCGCTCATGACCTTCTCGACCGAGAGATTCGTCGCATACGCCTGATTCGCGAGATACTCCTGATAGTTGGAGAGCCCGTCAGCGTCATCATCCTTCTTGAGGTCGCCGTCGAAGAGGTTGTAGGCAATGATGTCCTGGTTCTTGATCAACTCCGTAAGGCCCGCCTTCTGCGCGAGGTAGTAGTCGTCATTCGGATCGTAGTTGTAGCGGTAGGCGCTGATGTCGTTCGTGACACCCACATAAAGCTCCCAACCGTCCGGAATTCCGTTACCCGCGTGATCCTCTTCGAAGTAGTCAACCAGCGGCTCGGTGATGCCCGCAATGTCCTTTGTGAAGTAGCGCCAGCCATAGCTGAATGGTGCCGTGTTCGCGCCCTCATCCACCTTGTGGTCGATGCAATCCGAGGCCGTCGTCTCGTCAAATCCGAAGAAGTCATAGACCGCCTTGTGGATCAGTGTCACCTTCTCCTCGCGCACCGAGCTACCAGTGACCTCGACATTCGTCTCCTCGCCCCACGCAACCAGTGTGCCGTCCACGAGGTTCGTCGCGAGGAGCACCTTTTCAACCGTCCCCGTTTCGGAGATGATCACCAAGTAGTCCGTCCCGCCGATCTTCGCGACATGCGCCTCGACCTCCGCATACGCCATCACGCCGTTAGCTTCCGTCCAGTCGTTGGTGAGCGTGTCGAGAGAGGCGAGCGTCTCCGCGTTGACCTTCGGCTCGACGAAGCGCTTCATCTCCGCGTCAAGCGCGCCCGCCGCGTCGAGGACCTTCCAGAGGCCGTACTCGTCCGCCGGATCGTAGCCGTAACGGTACGCGAGCGTGTCCGCCGAACCCGTGTAGAGCTCCCAGCCGTCCGCAAGCCCGTTCGGCTGCGCGTCGACCGCCGCGAACTCGACGAGGTTCGTCTTGGTCATCGCAAAGTACTTCCAGCCGTAGGTGAAGGGCTCGGTGTTCGCCGCGTCCTCGACGTCCGCACGCGCGGTCGTCGGATCGAAGCCATAGACGTCGTAGACCGCCTTGCCGACCAGGGTCACGTCCGCCGAGGTCACGAAGTTCGTCTTCGCGCCCGCGACCTCCTCGCCCCAGGCGACGAGCTCGCCCGACGGAATCCGCTCG
>JAZUHK010000066.1:0-4849 GCA_045641645.1 Kiritimatiellia bacterium | reverse complement strand
TATCGACCATTTGCACCGCGTTCGTCGATGGGTTGAAGTTCGCGGATTTTCATGGTTGATTTTCGGTAATGGGGTTTGAAATGTAATAGGTTAGTCGAGTGTGTGGCTGACGCCCAGCACTCGACTAACCTGCATTAGGGCTACGCTTCTCCTGGAGTAAGGGCCGTCAGGGTTTGTCAGTCTTGCCCCACAGCAAGTCCGCAACGTCACGCTCTGGATCTCTGGCAAGTCCGTTCAGCACGTCGATCAGCTTGGCGACGGCATCCTTGTTGCGTAGCGAAAGCGTGTCTATGATCGTCATTAGTGTCTCGCGGGTCTTCAGCCCTTTCTCCGACTGCGAGCAGAAGCAGACCTTCCGCGCCGTCACGATCGGACGGATTCTCCGTTCCGCAAGGTTGTTCTCCGCTTCGACCTCGGGGTGTTCGACCCACTGGAAGAACCGATGCCGCTTCTCCTTCATGAGATCGAAGTACCCCTTGAGCTTGCCGTCCTTCACGGGCGACTCGACGAGAGTGAGTATCTCGTCCCTGATCCGCCGCGACTCTACGTTGTACTTCTCACCATCGCACGAGGATCGGAGTTTCATCGCCTCCCGAAGCAATCCGAGGAACGAAGGTATGCGCTTCTGGAATTCCGCGTTTTTAGGATTGGCTTCGAGCAGGTCGCCGACATTGCGCTTGTAGTGCTCGAAGCAGTACTGCATCGGCCCCAGCCATGAGGAATTGTATCCGGCGTACCGGTCGACGACGAGGACGCCGAGGTGCGGTCCCGGGCCGAACACGTCGACGGGAACCTCCGAGCCGCGGGTGCCGCGGAACCTGTAGATCGAGACGGTCGGGGAAAAGAAGCCCCATGCGTATCCGCTCTTCCCGTCGCAGGGCCATTTCGTCTCGTCGGCGTGCTTGACGGGCGCGGCGCGAAACTCCTCGAGAATGCGGTCGATTCCGCCTTCAAGCATTTCCGCGATGCGGTGTTCCATCGCATGGAGGGCCGACTTCTTCACGCCCGCCCGCCTCGCGAGAGTCCCGAGCGGAATGCCGTTCTTCATGTGGTCGACGAGCACCTGGGCGATCAGGTTGTTCGAGAACGCGAAGCGGGGCATGACGCCAGGCGGGGCGATCTCGTGCCATTTTCCGCAGGCGGGACACCACGCCCTCCAGACGAGGTACTTGCGCTTGACGTGGCGAGCGGGGACGACGTCGAACACAACCCTTTCGCGGGAGTGCGGATTCTCAAGCGCTCCGCCGCAGTGCGGACACGTCGCCGGCCTCTCAAGCTCAACGGTCTCGTCGATGTCCCCGTCCGCGACCGCCTTGCGTCCGTGTCCTTCGTGGCCCTCGGGCTGTCCGCCCTTGCGTTTCCGCGCCTCCTCGGTCGAGTTCGCCTTGATCGGGATCAGCGACGAGGGCGTGGAGCTTCCGAATATCCGCACGTCGGCGGGATTCGTCGGCGAGCCGCATTGCGCGGACTTGAGCGCGGCGACCTCGGCCTCGAGCGCGGCGATCCTGCGGTCCTTCGACGCATTGCTTTCCACAAGGCGGTCAATCCTGAGCGTCAGGTCGGTGTACTTGTTGCACCGATGGAGGAACGGACACTTCGCGGGCGGCATCTCACTCCTGTTCGCGCAGCCTTTCCAGCAGGGCGATACCCTCGTCGAGAATCATCTCCTCAAGCATCTTCCCGTTCTCGATCGCCTTGCGCACGATCTCGACGTGCCGGGGCTGGACGTGCATGCAGTGGAACTTGCCGTCCTTGCGGAAGGTGAAGTTCCACGCCGGGTGCTTTTCTCCGGACTTGCAGAGCTTGCAGTACTTGCTGTTGCACGGCTTGCGCACGAAGCTCAGCGTGCCGTGAGCGACGGGGCCGAGGTCGGCGATTCCCTTCAGGAAATGCAAACCCGGCGTCTTGGCGATGGTGCTATTCGTCTTCATGGGTATAGCATATCATATGCGATACGATATGTCAAGCGGGAATTTCTCTTTTCCTTGAATCTATAATCTTGAATCCGTTCTCTCTTACGGACGGCAGCCCTGACGCCCTTACCGCCAGCGAAGCGTAGCCCTAATGCAGGTTAGTCGAGTGCGGGGCGTCAGCCACACACTCGACTAACCTATTACACCCTGGTTAAGTCGCGCTATTGACTATTCCGCCGTTTTTTTATAAAATATATCTAAACCATTGAAAAGTTGAAAGAGAGCGCGAATGTTGAATTTCGGTAAAGTAAAGCAGCTTTTTTCTGCAGACATCGGTATCGACCTCGGCACCGCGAACTGCCTCGTCTACCTGAAGGACAAGGGGATTGTCGCGCGTGAGCCTTCGGTGGTCGCGATTCAGGCCGATTCCAAGCGCGTTCTTGCGGTCGGTCGGGAGGCGAAGGAGATGCTCGGCCGCACGCCTGGCAACATCATCGCGTCCCGTCCGATGCGCAGCGGTGTCATTTCCGATTTTGACATCACCGAGGCGATGCTTCGCTATTTCATCAGAAAGGTCGGCCCTCAGAACAATCTGTTGCGCAAGTACTTCAAACCGCGGCTGCTGGTCGCGGTGCCTTCGGGGATCACCGAGGTCGAGAAGCGCGCCGTCGAAGACGCCGCCCATGCGGCCGGCGCGGGTGAGGTGTTCCAGATCGAGGAGCCGATGGCTGCGGCCATCGGCGTGGGGTTGCCGGTCTCCGAGCCTGCGGGTTCGATGATCGTCGACATCGGCGGCGGCACCTGTGAGGTCGCCATCATCTCTTTGGCTGGAATCGTCCACAAGTACAGCGCCCGTAACGCGGGCGGCGATGCGATGGATGAGTGCATCATGAACTACATGAAGAGGGTCTACAACCTCTCCATTGGCGAAAGATGGGCCGAAAGGATCAAGATCGAAATCGGAAGTGCCTATCCGACGGGCGAGGAAAAGACGCTCGAAATCAAGGGCAGGGATATAGTGGCGGGGTTGCCGAAGACTTTGACGATAACCTCCGAGGAAATCAGGGATGCGCTCAAGGAGCCGGTCAGTCGGATCGTAGACGCGGTGAGGTCTACGTTGGACAGGTGTGAACCGGAACTTGCGGCGGATCTGGTGGACAGGGGTCTGGTGCTGTCGGGCGGAAGTTCGCAGCTCAGGGGCCTCGACAGGCTTCTCGCGGCGCAGACGGGGCTTCCCGTCGTGGTGGCTGAGGATCCGCTTAGCGCGGTCGCCGAAGGCACCGGTGTCGTCCTCGGGGAGCTGGATTTCCTCGAGAAGAACAAGCGGGCGTCGTAAGGGTATTCGGCGGATCCCGCCTTGAGAAAGGGATTCGCCACAGTGAAGCACACGACAACAGGAACCTATGTGATCATCGCGGTCGCCGCGGTGGTCCTTTCGGTTATCGCCTTTTCCCGTCGTGCGGCGGTCGAGGCGGTTTATCCGGTCGAGCGGGTGGCGCAGTTCGTGAAGCGGTCGGTCTGGCCCCGGGTGAAGGGTGCGTTCAACGGTCCCGGTTACGCTGCCGAGAATGTCCGGCTCCGCCGTGAGGTGTCGTTGCTTTCGATGCTGCCGGGCGAGATCGACCGGCTGGAGCGGGAGAACGAGAAGCTTCGGCGGTCGCTTGATTACGCCTCGCGGGAACCGAGGCGGTGGATCGCCGCTCCGGTGCTCGCCGATCACTGCGGGGCGTTCGGTCGCGGACGGGTGTTCCGGGTGGGTCGGGGATCGGCGGACGGCGTTGTCGAGAATGCGGTCGTCGCGACGCCTGACGGTCTGGTCGGGCTGGTGACGGGGGTTACGGCGCACACCTGTGAGATCACGCCGGTGACCGATCCGACGCTCAAGGTGGTTTGCGCGGTGGCGCTCGGGAACGGCAGGACGGCGAGCGGCATCCTGGAGGGTGGAGACGACGGGGAGCTGGCGCTTACGCATATCCGCGGACTCGCGTCAGACATGCCGCAGGCGCCGGTGTCGACGTCTGGCCGCGGCGGGGTGTTTCCGGCCGGTTTCGTGGTCGGCGGTCTCGTCCGTGCGTCCGTCGCCGAGAACGGAGAGTGGAAGGGGACGGTTCGTCCGGCAGTGGATTTCGACAATCTCGAAGACGTGTTCATCCGCCGTGAAAAATGAAGTCGTCCAGCTTGTGTTCTGCATGATCGCCCTGGTCGTCACTGCGGCTGCCGAGGAACTGCTGCCGTCGTTCTTCGGCGCGGGGTTGCCGTTGCTGCTGGCGGCGGTGATGGTGATGACCACGAGGACGAAGGTGCTTCCCGGCGTGCTGACCGCGGTCGGAGCCGGAGCCTTCGAGGACGCGCTTTCGGCGTTGCCGCCGATGACCTCGGTCTGCATCTTCGTGATCGCGTCGCTGCTTTCGCGCAAGGCGTACTTCCCGCGTCCGTTTCTGCTGCTGCTGTTTCCGCTGTTCGAGTTCTGGGCGGGGATCTGCGTAATCGGTCCGAAGGACGATGTCTTCGTCAGGATGCTGGTTTCGCTCCCGCTCGGTGTCGTGGCGCTGGGGATCGTGCGGCCGGTGTTGAACTGGTCTTACCGGAGGGCGGGTCTCGATGACTGAGCGTCCTTCGATCGTGAGCGGCTTCGCCTGGTGGGGGGTGGCGGCGGTGTTCCTGCTGGGGCTGGTGGTCCTGGCGGCGAACCTCTACGCGGTCCAGGTCGACGGTTCGGCGGAGATGCGTTTCGCCGCGCAGGAGCAGTCGGTCCGTCGGATCCGGCTGGCGCCGCCGCGGGGGAGGATCGTCGATCGCAACGGCATTGTCCTCGCCGGGAACCGTCCGTGTTTCTCCATCGTCTGCCATTGCGAATACTTCGGCCGTCGCCGTTGGGCAGATTCGGCGAAGGCGATCGTCGCCGCGGCGCGGGAGGTGTCGTTCGCCACCGGACT
>JAZUHK010000065.1:0-2020 GCA_045641645.1 Kiritimatiellia bacterium | reverse complement strand
AGACGTGGCGGGTGTGCATTCGCCGCTACTACCTCGAGGAGGGGATGCGGGCGTTGTTCGTCTCGTATGACGCATTGCTGCCGGAGAACGACGAGCGGTTCGACAATCTCGATGTCTGCAAACTACACGACCGGGTGTTCCGCTTCGGATTCGGAGTGAAGGAGCGTCGCAAGGTTCCGTTCGTGAAGCGGAATATCTACCACAACAACTGCGGCGTCCTCTATCCGCTTGACGATTTCCATGCGTTGCTGAAGGCGAAGGTCGGCGATGACTGCACGATTGCGTTGCACACCGAGAGGGCGGAAGATCTGCGGCGCAAGGCGGCGGCACCGCAGCCGAAGAAGAAGGCCGGGTTCCAGCCGAAGCCGGTGAAGGACGATTTCCTCGCCAAGCTACGGCTTCACCGCAAGCGGTACGGATGGTGAGTGAGTCCATGCGGTGCGTGGTCGAGCTGTGCGGAGAGGATCGGAATGGGCGCAAGATGATCGCGTGGGGGCGGCGCATTGGTTGCGGCGACGCGGGTCACGGGTTCGATCCTGTGACGCGGAAGGTGACGAGCAAACTGGTTGTCGATGATGCGAATCCGTCGCAGCATTCGTATCTTCTTGAGCTGGTGGACAATCCGCAGGGCGTGAAGGGCATCTACCCTGCGTGAGGAGTCCTTGCGGACCGGATTTGACTTCCTCGTTGTTCCTGCGCGGAGAGGTTTGGTAAAATATACGCTAATTCTCAACCCGCTCCACGGAAGTCAAACATCATGCTCTACACCGTCCAGCGCCTTGACCATAATACCCGCGTCGTTTCGGTTCTCGGCGCTTACACCGACGAAAACGACGCAAAAGAGTGCTTTGTCGAATCGATCCTCGCCGCCTATCGGCAAGACTACGGTTTCGTCGCCAAGGAGATCCGCAGCCAAGTGCAACGGGCGGCCCGACAGGGGAACTTCGACTACCGAAAGCCGAATGGCGAACGGGACGGCTGGTACTACATCGACCGCGAGTAGTCCGCTGGAGAGGGGCGTTCAGCCCTTTGCCTCGGACTCCAGCGCTCGCTGACAGGCCATGCAGGTCTTGACGAATGGGCTGTGGACGAGCCGGTTCTTGTCGATGAGGTTGCCGCAGGTCATGCACACGCTGTAGGTACGGTCGGCGATGCGCGAGAGGGCCTCGTCGATGTCGTTGATCGTCCGACTGGATTTCTCCATGTGCGAGAGGGCATCGAGGCGCATGGACTGCGTCGATCCGTCGCCGCCGTCCGGCTCGATGTCGTCAGCCGCATTGAGTCCGATGGTGTCCCTGACGGACGATGACCTCTCGACGATCACTGCGCGGCTGATCAGAATTCGTAGCGGACGGTGAACATGAAGGAGCGCCCCGCGGCGGGATACCAGTCCGTCCCGTAGGTGGCGTAGTCGCAGTACTCCTTGTCGAAGAGGTTGTCGACCGTCACCGAGAACTTGAATCCCTCGATCCACTCCGCGAACGTCGGTTCGTATGTCGCGCCGACGCTGAAGATGCCGTACCAGGGAATCTCGCGGAAGTCGTTTCCGAAGTCCGAACAGCAGTACATGTCGCTTTGGTAGCGGAAGCCGCCGAAGACGAAGCAGTCGTCCCAGAGCCAGACGCGTCCGTTCACGGAGACGGTCATCTCGGGGACGAGCGGGATCGCGTTGCGGCCGAGTGTGCCGCCGTCGAAGGTGGCCTTGACGTAACTTGCCGCGACCGAGAGTCCGGCCAGCTTGTCCCGCTCCCATGCGATGTGGGCGTCGAATCCGCGGTGGATCGTGTCATCTGCGGAATTCACGTTGTTGCCGGCGAAGGCGTTGTAGAAGATCTCGTCCTGAAGCCAGGTGCAGTAGGCGTCCGCGCCGAAGGTGATTTCGTCCGTCACGTTCCAGTCGAAGCCGAGCTCCGCCGTCCAGCCCGTCTCCGGGTCGAGAAGCCCCGCGGGCGTCCACGTGCGCACGTCGTAGGGCGTTTCGTCAAGGAAGGGGTTGCGGTAGGTGCGGGAGCCCTTGAGG
>JAZUHK010000064.1:0-2717 GCA_045641645.1 Kiritimatiellia bacterium | reverse complement strand
CAATTCTCAGTCGGTTTTTTGCCGGTGGCCATAGAGGAGAAGTCATACCCGTTCCCATTCCGAACACGGAAGTCAAGCTCTCCATCGCCGAGGGTAGTGCGGGACTCGCCCGTGCGAGAGTAGGACGCTGCCGGCTTTTTTTACTTCGCAAAAAATGCCGGCAGCGTCCGCCATCGCGCGTCGCTGCGCTTGCGGATGATTCTTCGCACCTGCGGTGCTCGAATAACGCCGGCTCTTTTATTTTATTCCGAAAGGAATAAAATAAAAACCACGGCAGCGTCCGCCATCGAGGAATCTTGGGGACAGGCCCCAGTGGCGGTTGCGGTTTTTCGGTAGAAATTGGTATAATAGTACCCATTTGAGTGAAAGGCGTAAAATGGAATTTGAGAACACCATCGGGTTGGAAACCCATGTTCAGTTGAAGACGAAGACCAAGATGTTCTGCTCTTGCCTCCTGGAAACGGGATGCGAGCCGAACACCAACATCTGCCCCGTATGCCTCGGCTATCCGGGGGCGCTTCCCGTGATGAACAAGGAGGCCGTGAAGCTCACCGTCATGAGCGGGCTGATGCTCGGCTCGCGGATCAACCGCCATGCCACCTTCGACCGGAAGAACTACTTCTACCCCGACATGGCCAAGGATTATCAGATTTCCGAAAACGGAAATCCCCTCTGTCTCGGCGGCGGCGTGGAAATCATGCGCGCGGACGGCACCAAGAAGTTCATCCGCATCAATCACATCCACCTCGAAGAGGACGCGGCGAAGATCAACCACTACGCGCAGAGTTCGGGGGTCGATTTCAACCGCGGCGGCACTCCGCTCATGGAGATCGTCTCCGAGCCGGACATGGAGTCGGCCGACGATGCGATCCTGTACCTGACGGCACTCAAGGAAATGCTCGTCTATGCGGGTGTCTCCGACTGCAACCTCGAAGAGGGCAATATGCGCAGCGACGTCAACATTTCCATTCGCCCAAAGACGGGCGAAGGGCTGCCGCTCAAACCCGACGGGACGATTGACTTCTCGAAGCTCGGCACGAAGGTGGAGATCAAGAACATGAACACCTTCAAGGGCATTCACGCGGCGCTCGAATACGAGGCGCGCAGGCAACGTGAGTGCATGGCCCATTCGATCCCGATCGTGCAGGAGACGCGCCGCTGGGACGGCGAGGCGCTGGAGACGGCTTCGATGCGTTCGAAGGAGAACGCCCATGACTACCGTTATTTCCCGGAGCCGGACCTCGTCCCGGTGGAACTGTCCGAGGAACAGGTCGAAGAATGGCGCAAGCTCCTGCCCGAGAAGCCAGAGGTGCGCCGCGCGCGAATGGTCGCGGAGTACGGGCTTACGGAATACGACGCCGAGGTCCTCGCGCAGCAGAAGGAGCGTGCCGACTATTTTGAGAAGGCGGCGGCGCAGGCGAAGAAGCCGAAGCTGCTGTGCAACTTCTACATGTCGGACGTGATGAGCTACTTTAACGAGCACGGTTTTGCCGCCGGGACGGAGGCGGCGCTGGTCGCGCTCTTCAACCTCTCGACGGACGGGAAGATCAACGGCCCGACGCTGAAGGAGCTGCTGCCCGAAGTTCTTTCCGGTGCCATCGTCGATCCCGCGAAGACTGTCGAGGAACGCGGTCTCGGGGCGGTTTCCGATACGGGTGCCCTGGAGCAATTCGTCGATCAGGCGATTGCCGCCAACCCCGGTCCCGTCGCCGACTTTAAGGCCGGCAAGAAGGCGGCCGCCGGATTCTTCGTCGGTCAGGTGATGAAACTCTCGAAGGGCAAGGCCGACCCCAAGCTCGTCGGCGGCATCGTCGCCCGCAAACTCGCCCAGTTATGAAAAACCTCATCCTGCCGCTTTTCTCCGCCCTCGCGCTTTCGGGCTGCGCCTCTTATGAGACGATGCAGACCTGTCGGTTCGTCAATGAGGACGGTCAGTTCCTTCAGGTCAGTTACGAGCAGGGGTCGGAGCCCCATGTCACCACCTTCGTCTCGCCGGCCAACGGCAAGGAAATGGAATACAGTTCCAAACTCCGGGTTGTCGTGGAGCTTCCGGACGGCGATTCCTTCAAGGCCTATCAGGTGATGAACTTCATCTCCACGGGAAGCCTCTACAAGACCGATGACGAGCGCTGGATCTATCTTGCCAACGGTTTCACCTGCAAGGTGCTGAAACTCAATCAGAATCCTGGGGAGTATGCGGTCGAATTCGAGGGCGTTATCTGCGAATCGCCAGAAAAGAGCGCCAAGAAGAACAGCAAGTGGCGGACGGTGAATGCGCCGGCGTCGCGCGAGTACCGCAAACCGGCATCGGAGAAGCAGTAAATGAATCCGCTTGAGAATATCCGCGTCGTCCTGGTGGGGACGCTCTATACCGGCAATGTGGGTTCCAGTTGCCGCGCGATGGCGAATATGGGCATCCGCCATCTGCGGCTCGCCGCGCCCAATCTGCAGAACGACTGGACCGAAGGCGAACGGCTCGCCGTCCATGCGACGGACATCATGAACGCGCGCGAGGAGTTCGCCACCTTCGAAGAGGCGGTGGCCGATTGCGTGGCCGTGGTGGGCACGACGGCGCGCGAAGGGCTTTACCGCCAGCATGTGAAGGCGCTGCGCGGCTGCGCGGCGGACATTCTCTCGCTCGCCGGGACCGGCCCCGGTGCGCCCGTCTTCGGGCGGGAGGGCAAGGGGCTCTTGGACGGAGAAATCCCCCAGTGCAC
>JAZUHK010000063.1:0-15778 GCA_045641645.1 Kiritimatiellia bacterium | reverse complement strand
TGTTCGCGCCGACCGTGCCGTCCGCGCCAAGGCCCCAGAACATGCACTCCTTGCGGTCGCCCTTCGGAACGACGAAGCTGTCGTCGCCGAGCATGTACTGGTGGTTGTTGACGTCGTCGACGATGCCGACCACGTAGCGGTCAAGCGGCTTCTCGGCCGTCATGTTCTTGAAGATGTTCGCGCACATGTTCGGCGTGAAGTCCTTCGAGCCAATGCCGTAGCGGGCCGCGAGGATCTTCGGGTACGCGTACTTGACGAGGCCCTGCTGCTTCGCCTGGCCGATCGCGGCGCACGCGTCGAGGTAGAGCGGATCGCCGATCGCGCCCGGCTCCTTCGTGCGGTCGAGGACCGTGATGACCTTGACGGTCTCCGGAATCGCCTGGACGAAGTCCTTCATCGAGAACGGACGGTAGAGGTGCACCTTGACGAGGCCGACCTTCTTGCCCTCCTTGACGAGCGCGTCAACGGTCTCGTGCAGCGTGTCGCAGCCCGAGCCCATCGCGATCGCGACGTACTCCGCGTCCGGCGCGCCGACGTAGTCGTAGAGCTTGTACGCGCGGCCCGTGAGCTTCGCGAGCTTGTCCATGTACTTCTGGACGATCGCCGGGGTGGCCTGGTAGTACTTCTCGCAGCTCTCGCGGCCCTGGAAGTTGATGTCGGGGTTCTGCGCCGTGCCGCGCATCGTCGGATGCTCCGGATCGAGCGCGCGCTTGCGGAAGTCCTCGACGAACTTGTCGTCGATCATCTCGCGGATCGTCTCCATCGGGATCTCGTCGATCTTCTGGACCTCGTGGGAGGTGCGGAAGCCGTCGAAGAAGTGGAGGAACGGGACCTTCGACTCGAGCGTGGCCGCGTGGGCGACCATCGCCATGTCGTGCGCCTCCTGGACGCTGTTCGAGCAGAGCATCGCAAAGCCCGTCTGGCGGCACGCCATCACGTCGCCCTGGTCGCCGAAGATGCAGAGGCCCTGGCACGCGAGCGAACGCGCGGAGACGTGGAACACGGTCGGGGCGAGCTCGCCCGCGATCTTGTACATGTTCGGAATCATGAGGAGGAGGCCCTGCGACGCCGTGAAGGTCGTCGTGAGCGAGCCCGTCGTGAGCGACCCGTGCACCGCACCGGCGGCGCCACCCTCGGACTCCATCTCGACGATGGACGGAATCGTGCCCCAGATGTTCGTCTTGCAGGCGGCCGCGAGGTCGTCGCACGTCTCCGCCATCGGCGAGGACGGGGTGATCGGATAGATTGCCGCGACTTCGCTGCACGCGAAGGCAATCTGAGCGGCCGCGGTATTGCCGTCGACCATGATCTTCTTTGCCATTTCCTGTTCCTTTTTCTTTTGGTTCAGTGTGTGAAAAAATATGATTTAAATATTATAGCATTATCGCCCGGCGGTTTCAATGGCGCACGCCGCTGACGAGCCAATGCGGCATCGGAGGCGGGACAGGGCGGGTTTCGCCCGGCTCGAAACCGGCCTCGGCCAGCCAGCCCTTGAGCTCCGCGTCCGAAAATACCCAGCCGTTCGCCGTCGTCAGTGCCATATTGAGCGCAAAAAGCGCCGAGAACTTCGGGGCCGTATGAGTGACGTCAGTCATCAGATCGAGAATAAAGACCTTGCCGCCCGGCCGCAGCGCCGCATGCGCGCGCCGCAGAATCGCCACGATGTCGGTCGGCGACTCCTGATGGAGCGCCCCGAAGATCGTCACCGCGTCATACGCCCCTTTCTCACCGATGTCGCCGTGGTAGTCGCCCGCACGGCATTCGATCCGCTCCGTCAGCGCGAACTTCCCGACATATTCCCGCGCCACCGCAGCAATCGCCGCGAGATCCACCGTCGTCACCCGCAGTCCCGCGACCGCCTGCGCCAGCATAATCGCATACGCCCCCGGCCCGCCCGCGAGATCCAAGAGCCGCGGCTTTTCCGCGAGCGCGGCGATTTCGCCCGCAATCATCGGCACCACCCCGCGGCCGATGCCCATCGCCCGGCCGAACATCGAATCGGCGAACGTCCGCGTCCGCGCGGCATCGGCGCCGAGATGAATCTCCGGCCGCTCCACGGGCGCGTTCGTCCTCACGAAATCGGCGAGCCGTCCCCACGCGGGATAGACGTCGCGGTTGTAGCGGATCGCCTTGGTGAGATCCGCCGCGCCCCCCGGTACCAGCGCCGCCGCCGCGGCCGGCGTATTGAAGAACGCCTCACCGCGCTTCTCCAACAGCCCCTCGGCCACGCACGCATTGAACAGAAGCCGCCTACCCCGCTCCGTCGGCACCACGCCGTCTGCTCCCGCCGCGGCGATTTCGGCGAAGACCCCGAGATCGATGGCGGCGAAGAGGACGGCGCTCCCGTAATAGGCAGATGCGAGATCGACGATTTCGGTAACGGTCTTGGTCATGTCAGTCCTCCCTATTTCAGCTTGAAGGTCAAGGTGAGACGAGCCGTCGAAGCGACCGCCCGCCCTTCCGCCTGCGCCGGTTTGAAACGCGCCGCCCGCGTCGCCCGCACCGCTTCCTCGTCCAGCGCGGCAAAGCCCGAAGACACCACCACCTCCGCCGCCTCCACCTCCCCTGCGGCGGAAACGCGGATCTCCAGCACCACCTCGCCTTCCTCGCCCCGCAGCCGCGAACCGCGCGGATAGTCGGGGCGAATCGGACGGCGCAAGGCCGGCGGCGCGTCAACCCGCGCCTGCCGCGGCGCCTCCGCCGGCATCGTCGGCGCCGCTTCCGGGGGACGCGGCAATTCCACCGCCGGCGGCGGGGGCGGCACGGCGACGGCGGCAGGTATCTCCGCCGTCGGCGGCGGCAATTCCTCGGACGGCGGGCGTAGCACTCGGGGCTCGGCACTCGCCGCCGGCACCGCCGCCGCGGGTGCGGCCGAGGCGACATCCTCCTCCGCGAGCGACAATTCCACGCTGGAGAGATCCAGGGTCGCCACGGCCTGCGGACGCGCACGAAAGGAAAACCAGCAAACGACCGCCAGCGCCAGCAACGCATGAACGGCGAGCGAAACGGCAAGAGCGAGGGCGAATCTCATTCGCCCCCCGCGGCAGTATCGCCACGCACCTGAAAGCTCACCTTCTCGATCCCCGCCGCCTTCAGCTCCCCGAGGAGTTCGATCCCCGATCCGAGCGAAGAACGACGGTCGCCGGAAATGAGCACCGGGAACTTCATCCCCACCGCCGCGAGTTCGCGCACGCGATCCACCACCTCCGCACGTGAATGATCGACGCCGTTGATCTGCAGCGAATCGTCGCCGCGAATGGTGATGACGATCCGTTCGCCCTTCTCCTCCGCTCCCGCCGTCCGCGGCAGCTCCACCTTGAGCCCCCGATGGACGGCCATGTCGAAGATCGAATAGATGAAGAAGACGAGCACCAGGAACATGACGTCCATCAGCGACGTCATCTCCAGCCGCGCCCCTCGCCGGCGACGGCTCACGGATTCGCCTGCTCCTCGATGACGTTGTAGGGGAAGAGCAGTACGAGCGAAGCGACGAGCCCCGCCGCCGTGGTGATAAGCGCCTCGCCGATGCCCGCCGTGGCGGCGAGGGGATTGGCGACGCCGTTCGCGCCGTTCAAGCCCGAAAAGGTCTGCATGATGCCGGTAACCGTTCCGAGGATGCCGAGCATCGGCTCGGCGGTGATGATCGTCGAAACGACCGTAAGTCCCCTCGGAGAACGAATCCCCCGGCGGAGTTCCAACGCCTTCCAGACGAGAATGGCGAGCCCCAGGACGGACAGGCCGAGAATCGGCCACATCACGGGACCGCCAGCGCAAAAGAGCGAAACGAGTTTTTCCATCAGTTTTTCCTCCCCGTATAGGCAGCAGACGAAAACGGCGGCTCCTCGGTGCGACCCTCACGCCAATCGCGAACGGCGGCGAGCCGCGCCTTCATCACGCTCTCACGCCCGAGCCCGGCGGGCGTATAGTAGCGGCGGCCGGCGAGCGACTCGGGAAGACAACTCATCCGCACAATCTTCTCGCCGGTGTCGTGCGCATAGGTATAGCCCTTGCCGTAATCCAGCTCCTTCATGAGCCGCGTCGGCGCATTGCGAATATGGAGCGGCACGGGCTCGGCCATCCGCTCCTGCGCATCGGCCGCCGCGCGGAGATACGCCTCTTCCCTCGCATTCGACTTGGGCGCCAGCGCAAGATAGACGACGATCTGAGTAAGATGCACATTGCATTCGGGAACGCCGAGGTTGTGACAGGCGTTCCAGACCGCGTCCGCCAGGAGGAGCGCGTTTGGATCGGCGAGCCCCACGTCCTCGGACGCGAACCGGGTGCACCGCCGCGCGATATAGAGCGGATCCTCCCCGCCCTCCAGCATCCGCGCGAGCCAATAGACCGCCGCGTCGGGATCGGAATTGCGCATCGACTTGTGGAGGGCCGAGATGATGTTGTAGTGCTCCTCGCCGTTCTTGTCGTACATCAGCGCCTTGCGGCTGACGACCTCGGAAAGCGTCGCTTCGCTAATCTCGGGCCTGCCGTCCCTGGTAAGCGCGCAGTTGGCCACCGCCGTCTCCAGCGTTCCCAGCGCGTTGCGCGCGTCGCCGTTGGAGAAAATCGCGATCTTGCGAAGGAGCCCGTCGTCGCAGACGACTCCGAGCTTTCCGAACCCGCGCTCGCTCGTCAGCGCATGGCGCAGCAGCCGCACGAGATCGTCTTCGGTGAGCGCCTTGAGGACGAACACCTTGCAGCGCGAAAGTAGCGCCGAATTCACTTCGAACGAGGGATTCTCGGTGGTCGCGCCGATGAGGATGATCGACCCTTGCTCCACATAGGGAAGAAAGGCGTCCTGCTGGGCCTTGTTGAAGCGGTGGATCTCGTCAACGAAGAGGACCGTGCGCATCCCCACCTGACGCCCCGCCTCCGCGCGCGCCATAATCTCCTTGATCTCCTTGATGCCGCTCGTCACCGCCGAGAAATTGACGAATTCGGCCCGGGTGGCGTTGGCGACCACGTTCGCGAGCGTGGTCTTGCCCACCCCGGGCGGACCCCAGAGGATCATTGAGGGAATCTGATCGCGCTCGATCATCTGGCGGAGGAGCTTCCCCTCGCCGACCAAATGCTCCTGCCCGACGAACTCGGAAAGGTCGCGCGGACGCATCCGCGCCGCCAACGGCTCCGGGGCCTCGCCCGCGGCATCCGTCCCTTCGATAAGCGACATCTGCCTCATGACGGACACCCCCTTTGAACGCAACCGCCTCAGGCCTGCTTCATCTGCGGAAAGAGGACGACGTCGCGAATCGAGTCGCAGCCCGTGAGGAACATCACGAGCCGATCGACGCCGAAGCCGAGCCCTCCCGTCGGCGGCATCCCGCACTCGAGCGCGGAGATGAAGTCCTCGTCGATCTTCTCGGTATCCTCGCCCGCCTGATGCTCCAGCGCCTTGCGCTGCTCCAGCGGATCGTTCTGCTCGGTATAGCCCGGGCAGAGCTCGCGGCCGGCGACCACGAACTCGAAGACATCGACGAGCGAAGGATCGTCCTTGCAGGCCTTCGCGAGCGGCACGAACGCATGGGGGATGCGGGTGACGAAAGTGGGCTGCATCAGATTCCGCTCGATGAGCTTGTCATAGACCTCGTGCGTGAGCATCAGCTCGGTGGTGACGCCGTCGAGCTCCAGGTTGGTATCCGTCGCCTTGCCCTTCTCCTTCGCCTTGGCGAGCTGGGTGTCGAAGTCGAGCTCGAACCAGTCCGCGCCCATCAGCTCCTTGACGAGATCGTGATAGGTGACGCGGCGATACGGGGGATTGAAGTCGATCGGCACCCGCTTTTCGCCGTATTCGATGACGCGCTTGCCGATCACCGTGTCGCACAGGTGCGGCAAGAGCCCTTCCATGATCGCCTCCATCGACGTGCGGTCGCCGTAGGCCTCGTAGATCTCGCAGACCGTGAACTCGGGGTTATGGGTGCGGTCGATGCCCTCGTTGCGGAAATCCTTGCCAAGCTCGAAGACCTTGTTCATCCCGCCCACCAGGAGCCGCTTCAGGTAAAGTTCCGGCGCAATGCGCATCACGCACTGCTTGTCGAGGGCGTTGTACTTCGAGAAGAACGGCTTCGCCGCGGCGCCGCCCGCCTGATCCTGGAGAATCGGGGTCTCAACCTCGGTGAAGCCCTTCGACCACAGGTACTTGCGGATCTCCATGAGCAGCTTCGAGCGTGTGTAGAAGCGCGCGCGCGTCTCGTCGTTCGTCATCAGATCCACATACCGGCGGCGATAGCACTCCTCCTGATCGGCGAGCCCGTGGAACTTCTCCGGCGGCTGCTCGAGCGCCTTCGCGAGCATCGTCCAATCCCTGACAACCAGCGACTTCTCGCCCTTCTGGGTGGTGAAGAGGACGCCCTCCGCGCCGATGATATCCCCGAGGTTCAGCTGCTTGAACGCCGCGAACGCCGTCTCGGAGAGCTCGTCGCGCTTGAAGATGAGTTGGAATTTGTCGGTACCGTCGTTCATGGTGCAGAAGTTCATCTTGCCCATGCGACGGATCATCAAGAGCCGCCCCGCCACCCGCTTCGCCGCGCCCTCAGCGAATTCGGCGCGCACCTTCGCGAGATCGTCGTGATCGTACTTGCAACCATAGGGCTCGTAGCCCATTTCCTTCAGCGCCTTCATCGACTGAAGACGCTGTTCACGGTATTCGTTCGTTTCCTGTGCCATAATGGGGATATTATACCATACCCGGGCGCTCACCTGCCGATGATCGCGAATCCGGGCTTGCGGTAGAGAAAGTTCGCCGAGGAGGCGACGGGAGCTGCGCCCGCGAGCGGACCCACCACTACCTGTTCCGTCATCTGATTAAGCTTAAAACCGCCCGTCTCGGCCGCATTCTCGAAGAACCGCCCGCTCTTCAAGTCCACGAGACCCGCGCGCTGCGACGAAAGGAGCTTCGCCGGCACCAGCTGTTCGCGCGTCTCCCCCGTCGCCACCGAACGGCGGGAATAGGAGAAAAGCGAACCCGAGAAGTTGCAGTAATCCGCAAACGAAATACTTGGCCCGCCGATATTGAAAAGATTGAGATTCGACGAAAACTCCCCGTGATCCTCCACGACCTTCTCGTTCTTGGCGACCACAGTCCACGCATCCCCGTTCAGCCAATCGAGTTCACGCAAGGACGGCGACAAAACGGCGCGATAGGTCATCCCCTTCTCCGGCATCATCCCGGTAAGCCGCCATTCGTTGCCCTTCCAGTAATCCAAGACGAACTTAGGGTTCTGATCATGGAAGAAGGTCGTATCCATGCTGTTTTGGCTATCCTGCTCTCGGGCGCCAAAAATCCGCATCGCTGACTTCGGCGGGGTAGCCGTGGGATAACGGAACTGCAGCTCATAGCTATCATCGCCCGTGCCCTTGCGGCCAAGATCGACATAGGCGTAGCCGTCGCCGACGAGCTCCTTATAGACCACCGAACGATAGTTCTTGAGGAGGAAGAACCTGAGGGCCTTGAAATCCGTGCCCCAGCCGCCGCCCAGATGCCAGCTAACGGATTCCTGCCCATTGGAAAGCGCCGCCGACACCTGCAACTGCTCATCCCAGGACTCTGGTTCTCCGGGATTCGCCGGCAGTGTCTTGGCAAGCGCCGCCATGATCATGCACCGCTCCGTCGCGCCGGAAACGGCCAGCGTCACATCCAGCGAGCCCATGCCGTCGGCGAAACGCGAGGCGATGGCCAGCGTCGGCGCGAAAGGCGCTCGCGTCGGCACGGCCTCGCCGTTTGCCGTATAGTCGGATTCGTCCTGCATCCTCCGTTTGTCCACGAACTCGTCGCTACCGAACGTGACCGGCGACGAAGAGCAGTCGGGACCGTCGTGGTCGAACCAGAAGTCGATCGTCGTCCTGCCGCCGTTCTCCAACAGGGGAACGCGCACCCACACGAGCGACTCGCCGTTTTCATCCCACTTTTCGATCTGATAGTCGCAAAGCGAACCGTCAGCCGCCGTGAAGGCCAGATGATCCTTATCCACCAGCGAATAATCGAAGCCCGCTATCCGCGCAGGCGAAATCCGCACCAAGACCGGTGCCGACTCGAAGTCGTCGCCTTCATAGCCCACCACCGTCACCACCGACTTCAGGCGGTAGGAATCCTCCATCACCGGATTGCCGTCGCTCCCCGCGAAGAAATAGACGATCCGCTCGTCACCCTGCACGGTCGTCCCCAGCGCGTACTCGCCCTTGAAGCCGGGGATGGAAATGGACGGTTCGCCCTGAATGAGCGAAAGATCGAAGCTTTCGCTCATCGGCAGACGGAAGAGGACGATGCGCCCGTCTTCGTCAAACGACGCCTCGCCCTGCAAATCGAGCATGAACGGCGAAAGCGGCTCATGTGCAAGCCGCAGCCCGCCAACAAAATCGGTTAGGTCGAGAGACAATGTCGCCCCGTTCAAATTCAGCGCCGCTTGGCCGATAGCATTGACATTGCGCAACTCAAGCGTCGCGTGCGGCACATTAAAGGTGATAATCCCAGAACAAGCGGAATTATCACCAGCAAGCACGATGCGGTCGCCTTCATCAACGGTAAAACCATCGCACTCAATGGGAATTTCAAGCACCAGCTCGCCGACCTCCGGGCTTAAAAGCGTCAAGTCGTTGGAATGAACCATAAGACTGCCGCGGTCAATCACCAACGACGAGTCGCTACCGCCAACATCGATGGCAATCGGCCCCTCGGAAGTTATCGACGATGACGGCCAGGCAAGAGGATCGCTGAAATACATAGTCAGCGTATTCCCCGCCAAAGACGAAAGTAGCCAATCGCCGGTCGCAAGCGTGTTATCGCCATAAAATCCGATCAAAGCGCCGCCATTCGCCGATTCGGGCAGAACTATCTCAATTTTACCTTCCCCGATAAGTGAAGGATGGAACGACACTTCGCAATCAGGATCCCCCCCGGCAAGATTCAACGCCAGCGTCGACGCCTCGCGTAATGCCCATGAAGATCCCTTAATGTCGGCAACTGTCGTCGGACTCAAAACGGCGACCGTCAGCGTATTCGAGACAAGTTCTGCCGTCTCAATGGTAAGAGAACTTTGCTCAATCCGCATCTCCCCGCCCAGCGACCAAAGGCAGTTACCAGGAAAAGCATACTCCGACACCCCCGTCCTAAGAAGCGACCCCATCGGTAGCACATAGTCACCAGTGGAAGGTGTCGACAGAGTTTCTTTGACGGCATTAGTCCAACCAGCCGCGCCGTCCCCGCCGGTAAACGACGAGCTCCCGCTACGATCCTCACCTGCAAGATAATAGACATCAGTGCGAGACCTAAAGACACAATTAAAGGCAGCCGTATCGAACGCACAACCATCGCCATTATCAAAGACCAGCCGCAACGAATAGGATTCACCCTCGTCGAAAGCATAATATGACTGCGCATTGAAGGAGAATCTTTCCAGCCGAGAGAGCGTCATAACGAGATTGGTAACTGGCAGGCTATCACCTTTTGTCACCACTAGCAGCACCCGCGCGGAAGCACCAGACCCCAACGAGGTCAAACGCCCTCCAACGACAATCTGCCCGAAGATATCGCGCCTCACCGCATCCAAGGCACCCGATGGTGCCCCTTCAGGAATCTGCCGCCGAAGACGCAACGCGACCGCACCCGAACCACCAGCACCACCCGTGCCACCCTCAACGTTTAATGACGAAATCTCGTTTCCTCCCGCGCCGCCGCCGCCCGCGCCAAGCCCATCCGTGCCTTTGCCGCCATCGCGCGACGACCTAGAGCCGCCATTGCCAGCACCGTCGTGGCCTATGCCGACTTTGCCATCGCCAACCACCCCGCCGCCACCACCGGCACCATAGGCAACATTTTCACCCGTAATGCCACAATCAAATCCCTTGCCGCCGTCACCGCCTTCACCCTGAAATGACGGCGAACCACCAGCATTATTCGCTCCTCCTCCGCCGCCGCCGAAACGGTAAGCGAAACCGCCGCCGCCTTCAGCGCCGTACCCGCCGCTCGAAGAACCCGGCTGCAAGGCCGCCCCGCCGGCACCACTGCCACCGCCGCCAGAACCGCCGTTTTTGCCGACCGCACGGTCGGAAACCAACTCGCCACCATCATAGAAAACCGTCCCACCACCGCCGCCGCCGAAAGCCACCATCTGCTTCTCGCACAAGGTAAGCACGGTGTTGCTGCCATTACCGGCGACATCCCCAGGTTCGCCGCCGGCACCTACCTGAAGCGTAAACGCAGTCCCAGCGACCGCCAGCGCGTTTACGTCGGAATAGACAACTCCTCCTCCTCCTCCGCCACCACCACAGCAATTTCCGCCCGCACCGCCGCCGCCGACCACCAGCGCCTCCTCAACCACATAATCGCGAACCAGCGTAATCGTAGTCGGTTCGGTATTGGTAACCAAGATGACCGAGGTAAGGTCGTCAATGAAAAGCGACTGCGCCGAAGACGAACCCTCGATGATGAAATCCGGTTGTACCCGAATGTCATCCGCCGCCCGCAGGAAGCACGTCCCCGTCAAAACCAACGAGGCAAGCCAAAGATGGTTTTTCATGGGTCTATTTTACCATATTTCAACGTCGCCCGAAAGCGGGGCGAGGCCATCACCAGCTTTAGAACCCGCTTCAAGCTCGCGCGCACCATCTTGGGATCCACCGCGCCGCGTTCGCAGAGATAACCGAAATCGTAAACGCCGCCGTTCGCATCGGGCATCTTCACGTTACTGCCGGCGGCCACCTCCTCCCAGAGCTGCGCCCGCGCCCCCCAGTCGGACATCACCAGCCCCTCATAGCCCCACTCGTCGCGCAGAATGCCCGTGACGAGCCCCCAGGTCATACCCGTGCGGCGGCCGTTGATGCCGTTGTAGGAGGTCATCAGGCACTTCGGGTTCGCCTCGCGGACGGCGATCTCGAAGCCCTTGAGGTAGAGCTCGCGCGCCGCCCTCTCGCTCACGATCGAATATGACTCGTTGCGCGTATTCTCGCGGTTATTGCAGGCGAAGTGCTTGATCGTGGAAGCGACGCCCTGCGACTGCACGCCGCGGATGAAGGCCGCCGCCATCTTGCCTGCGACGAGCGGATCCTCGCCCATGTACTCGAAATTCCGCCCGCACATCGGATGACGGCTGAGGCAGATCCCCGGCGCGAGGTGAATGTCGATGCCGACGGCCGCCGCCTCCTCGCCGAGCGCGCGCCCGTACGCCGTCATCAGCTCCAGATCGAAAGAACCGGAGACGAGCGCCGTCGCAGGGAACGCCGTCGCCCAACGATTGGTCTCGTTCTCCTTGTCCTCCAGCCGGATGCCCACGGGGCCGTCGGCTGTCTGCAGCCCGGTGACGCCATACTCCGGCAGCAGCCCGATCGAGCAGGTGTTGCCCGCCGTCACGATGTTGGTACCGCCGCAGAGAAGCTTCGTAAGCTCGGGCAGCGGCAGCGCGTCGATGAACTCGTCAAGCGTCTTCTCGCCGCGCGCAACCTCCTGCAGCATCACCTTCTTCTCACCCTCCTTCAACTCCTTCTTGTACGGCGTCCATCCCCACATACCGTTCTTGTCGCCATAGGTGACCGGCGTCTCCGTCCACGCGCCGTTCGCCCTGAGCCGCCGCCGAAGCCGCGCGGCATCAAGTTTGAAGCCAGGCGTCGAAAGCACCTCTTCCTCCGCCTGCACGATCTCCGCCACCTTCTCGGTCTCGGCGACGGAACCGCCCAACCGCAATTCGTAAGTGCCGCGGTCGATGACCCACGAGCCGATCCTGCCGCTCGTCCCCTCGTCGTCGAAATAGGCGAGGTCGCGACGCGAGCAGGTGAGCGCCAGCACTTCGCTTGCGCCGGGAGCAAGGAGCGCCGTCTTCGCGAAAGCCCGCAGCTCCAGCGCGGGATGCTCGGCCTTCGCGCCCTGCACGGAAGAATAGAGCAAGACCGAATGGCGCCCGGCGACCTTGCCGGTGTTGGTGACGCGGACCGAGACCTTGAGCGCATCCCCCTGCCGCTCGAAGCGCGCGTCCGAACGCGCGAACGACGTATAGGAAAGCCCGTGGCCGAAGGGATAGACCACCTTCTTCGACGCCCCCGGGATGGTGGAGAAATAACGATACCCCACGAAGACGTCCTCCTCGTAGGGGACATACTGCCGCGCCTCCTGCCAAGTGGCGTCGGCAGGATAGTCGGCGCGTTCCGCCGCCCAGGTGCAGGTGAGCCGCGCCGAGGGGTTCACCTTCCCCGAAAGGACGTCGGCGATGGCGTTGCCGCCTTCCATCCCCGGATACCACACCGAGAGAATCGCCGAAACCGCCGGATCGTCCGCAAGCTTCCTCAGCCCGATGGCGTGGCCGGTATTAAGCAGGACGACAATCCGCTTGAAGCCCTGTGCCTTCAAATCGGCGAGCGTCTGCAGTTCCTCGGCATTGAGATCGAACTTCTCCATTCCCTGCTCGGCGTCCTCGGCGTTGTAGCGCGAGATCATCCAGATCGCCGTCTCGCGGCTGGCGGGATCGATGACGAAGCCGGCCCGCTCCAGCCCGTTCGTGACACTCACCTGATAAGGTACATGGACGAAGGCCGATCCGCCGCCGATGATGAAGTACCGTTCGGTCACCGGCCCGATGAGCACTACGCGCTGGCCGGACTTAAGCGGCAACGCCCCGTCGTTCTTGAGGAGCGTCATCGACTCCGCCGCGCACCGGCGGGAGACCGCCGCGCGTTCAGGTGAAAACGCGGCGAAAAGCGGAAAAACTACGAGTGCCGAGACAAACGGGATTATGAACTTTTTCATAGGTGACATTGTACCAAATCACCGATGGAGAAGTCAAAGCAGCTGCAGCTTTCAGGGCGCCCAACGGGCGAACAGCCCCAGAACCTTGTAGAAGTACTTCGGCAGCATCATGAGGAAGTTCGAATAGATGCCGTTTTCGCGCAAGGCGCGGACATTCTCGCGATTGAGGACGACCATCGCCTTCAACCCCGAAGTGGACATTCCGCCGGGCAGCATCCTGACGAGCGAGCGCGGCAAATAGGCGGCGCGTACCCCGCCCTTCACGAAATAGCGCGTCATCAGCTCGAAGTCGGCGCTGATACGATACCCTAGCCGGTAGCCGCCAAGCCGCTCGAAGACCCCGCGGCGGATGTACACCCCTGGATGCGGCATCATGAAGCCCCAGCGCGCCATCCACGGCTTCCACGCCCTGGCGGAATAATAGCGCGTAGTCCTACCCTCGCGCGCGAAACGGACATCGGCATAGACGGCATCCAGCTCGGCGCCGCCCTCGGCAAACGCCGCCGCCACCGCCTTAAGCGCATCCTCGCCATCGAAGACATCGTCGGCATTGAGAATCCCGATGACCTCTCCGGTCGCCAGCGCGATTCCCTTGTTGAGCGCGTCGTACATGCCCTGGTCGCGCTCGCTCAGCGCCCGGCAGGGAAAGCCGCGCACGATCTCCATCGTACCGTCGGTGCTGCCGCCGTCGATGACGAGATGCTCCACCTCCACCCCGCGCTGCGCGGCGACGCTCTCCATCGTGGCGCGAATCGTCTTCGCGGCGTTGTAAGCAACGGTGATGACGGAAATCTTCACTTCGCGTTCTTCAGGGCCGCCTCGGCCATCTTCTCGGCGAACGCGGCGTTCTTCTCTTCGGCGGCCAGCGCCTTCTTGACCTTGGGCCCCAGCTTGAACTCGCCGAGCTTCGCACGCTTCATCCCTTCGGCGAGGGCATCGACAAAGCCCTTGAGCGGCTTGCCGTCGCCCATCGAAGTCATCGACTGCTCGATCACCTGTCCGTTCGGATTCATCAGCGCCACAATCGGCATCGACGAACCGTTCAGCACCATCCCGAGCGCCGTCTTGTCGGCAGGATCGAGGCGCTTGAAGTCCGGCTTCCCCGACTTCTTCTGCGGCCCGCGCGCATTCCGGTTCTTCGACTTCTCCTGCGGCACGGAGAGATGGCAGAAGACGAAGTTCTCGGCGTAAAGGTCCTTGAAGAAGGCCTGATTGTTGAAGATCGCGTTCTTGATCATGCTCGAAGTCCTGTCCCCGCCCATTTCGACGAAGACGACGACCGGCTGGTTCCACGCCTCGGCGACCTTCTTCGCCTCCGCCCAGCTCTTATACTCCGGTTTCTTGCGCGGCTTCGGCTTGGGCTTCTCCGCCGCCGCCGTTTGCGCGGACTTCTCCGAGCGCTCCTCCGCCAGCCCCGCGAACGGAAGCAGGACTGCGGCCACCAGCATCACGCGCACCAATTCTTTCATTTCAGCGACCTCCTTCGCAAGTTTAACGAGACCATCGGCTCGCCGCCCAAAGCACCGCACGGAAGACGAAGTCCCCAACCGCGACATACGCCTCCAAGACACGCCGCACGAGGATTCCTCCGAGCTGCGGAAACGAGAGCTTCGTAGCGGAGGCGAGGAAGACGAGGACCAGCGCCACGTTCACGAGCAGGATGAACACCCAGGAGAAGACGCGCCCGTAGAGCTTCACGTCCGGCTGGCGTTGCGAGAGGGTCTCCAGCGTGAAGAGCGCATGAAACGCCCAGGTGAATCCGACGAGGAAAAGCCACAGCGGCAGGAACGGCAACGGCCGCAGGAAGGCGTAGGTGACCAGCGCGACCACGATGACGAGAAAAGTGTAGAACGGGAAGAAGTAGGGCGCGAGGGTGATGAGGAAATTCGACTTGGTCAGCCGCACGCTGCCGCCCGACGCGCTCACCCTGACGTCCGACGGCCGCGCGCCGAACAGAAGCCCCCACAAGGCGTGCGTAAGCTCGTGCCCGAGCACATAGGTCCTGACCGGATGGCTCAAGGTGGTCCAGCACAGCGCGAAAGCCACCATGCCCCCGAGCAGGGAAACCGCCTCGACCGACAGCCCTGTCGCGGCGCCCGCCACCGCCACCGCATCGACGAGCGACCGCAGAAAACCCCAGCACATCGGCAACAGCGCGAGCCCGAGAAGACATCGAAGGAAATTCGCCATCGTCACTTCTCGTTTTCTTCGAAAAGATACACGAGCTCACCGGGATAGACGCGATTGTTCTGCCGCGCGATCTTCTCGATGAAGTCGGGATCGGTGCGGATGCGAAGCTGATAGCTCTTCATCTTCGCAATCTCGGCGCGCTTCGCCTCTATCTGCCGCAACAGCTCCGCGTCCTGACGCCGCAACGCCTTGCCGCGTTCGATCTTCGGCCAGAGGAACAGGAGACCGCCAGTCAGGATCACCAGGACCATGGTGACGGTAAAGAACCGAAGAAACTTCTCTTTGAGCGATTCAAACATTGGTTAAGATTGTATCATATTTGGAGAACCAGGGGCAATGCTCAAATCCGCGGCTTTCCGACCGTCTCCAGAATCGCCAGCTCGACAAGCGCGTCCACTCCGTCCGAAGAAGACACCGCCCGCTCGCGAAGCCGCAGAAAACGCGAACGCGCCACCCGCAGTTCGTAAAGCGACCACTTGGCGAGGAAGCTCTGGTATTTCCGGACCGTAAACGGCGCCATCCCCTCGGTCACCGCCGACAGCAACTCACCCTTCCCCGCGGCATCCTTCATCTCGCAGAGCGTGCGGAAAAGCTTCTCCACGGCGTTGGTGACCCGTACGGCAAAGCCCTTCTCCAGCCGAAAGCGGGCAAGCGTCCGGAAGACCGGCCTCAGGTCGCGCGCGGCGACGGCGTCGGTGAGATCCCACATCGCCGCCTCCACCCCCACGCCCTCCGACGCGATCTCGGCGACATCGTCCGCCGTCGCCTCCTTCGCCCCCGGCCCCAGATAGGCGGACAGCTTCGCCACCTCGGAAACGAGCGAGCGCGTATCGGTGCCGACCGCCGCCACCAGCGCCTCCGCCG
>JAZUHK010000062.1:0-45571 GCA_045641645.1 Kiritimatiellia bacterium | reverse complement strand
CCGCCGCCCCAGCGGCGAAACGAAATCCCGCCTCGGCCGCCAGCTCCCGCACCCTGCCGACCGCCGCCTCCGCCTGCTGCCAGGGCTTCGGCGTCGCCAGGACCAGCATCTCGCCCGCGCCCTTCAGCCGTTTCGCCACGACCGAAGTCGCCAGCAGCTTCGGCGCCGAGAGGACGAACTCCTGCCCCTCCGGAAGCGGCGAGGCGGCAAAACGCCCCACGAGCCGCTCCAGCGCCTCCTTCACCGCCTCGCTCACCTTCTCCGTCTCTTCCCCGCCGCCCCGCGCGCCGCCGGGCAGGAACTTCACGTTCTTCCACCAGGTGACCTTGCGGGGAAAGAGGAACGGCGGCGTGAAGTACGACTCCTCCGCCGAGCGAATGTCCTTCAGCCGCGATTCCTCGTTGGCGGCATTGACGGAATCGATCGTCTCCAGCCCCGTTCCGTCGCCGATGATCTTCTTCGCCGCCTCCGCGACGAGATAATCGTCCTCGCCGATGATGACATGGAGTGCCATCAGAACTTCCGTTTCTTCGCGAGGACGAAGAAGACCGCGCCGATCCCGAGCGCCAGCAGGCCGGAAAGCCCCATCACGCACGCGAAGGCGTGGGGATGGCTCTGGAGCGGCAACCCGATGTTCATGCCGTAGAGCGACGCGATCAGGGTAGGCGCCGCGAGCATGATGGTCGCCGCGGTCAGGTACTTCATTACGTTGTTGAGGTTGTTGTTGATGAGCGAGGCGAAGGTATCGAGCGTGCCGTTCAGGATGTTCGAATGGATGGTGGCCGTCTCCAGCGCCTGCTGGTATTCGACCATCGCGTCTTCGAGCTGATCCTCGTCATCCTCGGAAAGCGCCACCTGCCGCGAGGTCTTGCAGCGTGCGAGCGCAATCGTATCGGCCTTGAGCGAGGTGGTGAAATAGACGAAGGTCTTCTGCACCGAAAGGAGCTTCAGCAGCACCTCGTTGGAAATCGACTCATGGAGTTCGTCCTCCAGCGACTCGGTGCGCAGATGGAGGTCGTGCAGATAACGCAGGAAGAGCACCCCGCCGTGCCACAAGAGCCGGAACGCGAAGCGGTAGCTGTCACGCGGCGGACAGACGCGGCGGATCTGGTCGAGGAACGCCGCGGTCACAGGCGTCCGCGCGCTGCAGACCGTGACCACCGTCTCCCCCGTGAGGATGATGCCGAGCGGCACGGTGCGATAGGGCACGAAATCGTCCTCCTCGTCCGGGCACGGCACATGGACGATGAGCAAGGTGGCGCCGTCCTCGAAATCGAAACGCGGACGTTCGTCGTGGTCAAGGGGGTCGGTGAGGAAGTCGCGCGGCACGCCCGTCTTGGAAAGGACGGCCTCCAGCTCCGTCGTCGTCGGCTCGACGAGATTAATCCAACAAGACGCGGAAAACTCCGGCGTCTCCTTCAGTCCCCCGTTCTCCCATTGGTAAATGGCCAGCATTTCCGTGCCTCCTGCTTTACCTTAAAAAACCCCTGGAAACCGCCGCTCAGGCAAGCTGACTCAGAAAGCGGATGTCGTTCTCGTAAAGCCAACGGATGTCGGGGATCCCGTACTTGATCATCGCAATGCGCTCGACCCCGAAGCCGAAGGCATAGCCCGAAACCTCCTTTGGATCGTAACCCACGTGCTTGAAGACACGCGGATCGACCATCCCCGCCCCCGCGACCTCGATCCACCCCGAATCCTTGCAGACGCGGCAGCCCTTGCCTTTGCAGACATGGCAGGTGAAATCGACCTCCACCGAAGGTTCGGTGAACGGGAAGAAGTGAGGACGGAAACGCACCGTGACGCCATCGCCCATCATCTCCTTCGCGAAATAGGCCAGCACCGACTTGAGATCGGCGAGCGAAACCGGTTTCGTATCGACGAAAAGCCCTTCGATCTGATGGAAGTTCGCCGAATGGGTGGCGTCCGTCGTGTCGCGGCGATAGGTGCGGCCGGGGCAGATGACGCGAATCGGGGGGCGGTTGGCCATCATCGTCCGGATCTGCACCGGCGAGGTCTGCGTCCGCAGGAGGCAGTCGTCGCCGAACCAGAAGGTGTCGGTGCGATCCATCGACGGATGGTGCTGAGGCGTATTGAGCGCCGTGAAGTTATTGAAGCGGTTCTCCAGTTCGGGACCGTCCGCCACCGTAAAGCCGAGACGCCCGAAGATGCGCGCCGTCTCCTCGATGACGCGAGAAAGCGGATGCCTGGCCCCCAGCGAGAACCAGCGGCCGGGCTGGGTAAGATCCGCCTCCACCTTGCCGCCCTCGCCGCCGCCGGCGCCCTTCGCCTGCTGCAAAGCCGCTTCGACCTCGGCCTTCCACGCCTGCCCCGCCTTGCCGAACTGCGGACGCTCCTCCTTGGGCACGTCCTTCATCGCCTTGATGAGCGCGGGGATCGACCCGTTGCGCCCCACGTACTTTACGCGCAACGCCTCCACCGCCGCGGCATCGGCGGCAACGGCGATTTCCTTCAAGCTCTCGGCCTTGGCCGACTCAAGTTCGCTCAGCGTCATTTTCTAAACCCTCTTCAAAACCGAATTTCGGTAATTATACCATATTTTACCTCGCCTGGGCGGCGCCTTCGGCATGACGCTCGGTGACCAGCACCGCGCGGTGATAGCCGTGAAGGGAAAGATAACCGAGCAACCCCCGAGCCGGCTTCAGGTTGGTGAGGTCATCGGTGATGCGGATGTGAATCGTCCGCGTCTTGGGAATCTCATAGTGCTCCAAGATGTCCAGGACCTGATCCGGCGTCACGTTCTTCCCCCCCATCGTGATCCGGTCGTTGCCGTAGGCGATGCTGGGGTGCTGAAGATCGAGCGACAGCTCTCCGTAGTCCGTCGCACAGCCCGCGACGAAAAACGCCGCCGCCAAGGCCGTCATCCAGAAAACTGCCGGACGCATCTTACCTTCCCCGCTTGAGCAGCAGTTTTTCCACTCGCACCGCGTCTTCCGGGGTGTCCACCCCCACGCCCTCGTCCTCCGTCCGCACCACGGCGATACGCGCACCCATCCACAGCGCCCGGAGCTGTTCGAGCTTTTCGGTCTCTTCCAGCGCACACGGCGGCTCCACGATGTAACGCTTGAGAAAAGCGCCGCGATAGGCGTAGATGCCAAGGTGGCGGACGTAGAGAGAGGGGAAGGCGCAGGCGGAAGGCGCAGACGCAGAGGATTGGGGGAAGACGGGGGTGTGATCGCGATCGAACGGAATCGGGGCGCGGGAGAAATAGAGCGCCCGATCCTCGCGGTCCAGAACCACCTTGACCACCGTCTTCGCCTGCAAATCCTCCAGCTTCCGAATCGGCGTCACCGCCGTCGCCATCTCCGCCGCTCCCGCCTGAAGCTTCGCCACCAGCGCCTCGATGAGCTGCGGGTCGATAAGCGGCTCGTCGCCCTGGATGTTGACGAGGATGTCGTCATCGCCGAAATCAGCGCCGAGGAAATTGCGCGCGGCGACGGCGATGCGGTCGGTGCCGCTCGGCAGCGACGACGGCGTCATCACCGCCTTCCCCCCTTCCTGTTCGACGGCGCGGACGATGCGCTCGTCATCGGTTGCCACCAATACCTCGTCCAACCCCCGCGCGCGCTTGACCGCATCCACTACCCAGGCGACCAGCGGCCGCCCCGCCAACGGCGCCAAGGGCTTGCCGGGAAAACGGCTGGAGCCGAACCGAGAGGGAATAATGCCATACACCTTCATTGCCGAACCTCCTCTAAGGCGTGGATGATTTCCTTGAAGCGCTGCTTGAGCAGCTTAAGACGACGTTCCTGACGCTCAAGCGACCAAAGGACAAAGCGCCACTTCCGATTGAACCCGTAGTACGCCGGCACCTTCGGACGAAAATCCTCGAACTGATCGCGACAGACGCTGAGTTGCCACGCAAGCGCATGCGTCCGGTACTCGAACCCGTCCAGAAACCGCTCGACCACCTCTTCGAGAGGCGTTTCGTGCCGACGCTGGAAATCCAACAGCGCCCGGGCGTATGAATGCAGATAGAAATCGGCGATCGCGGCAAGGTTCTCATCGGTCTGCGCCAGCTCCGGCCACCCCAAACTGCCGCGGACCGAGCAGGTGGCGACCTTCTTCGGCACCACCCGCTGGCGGATGATGTCGTACTCGAAGTCGTAGATCTCCTTGCCCACCCCGAAGAGCGGACTCTTCGTGACGGGATCGTACTTCTTCATCGCCAAATTCTGCGCCGCCGCATCTCCCATCAAGGTTGCCAAGCCCAGAACGACGTCCCGCTCCTCGATGGACGCATCGTCCGAATTGGCAAAATAGCTCGCGGGAACCGCGTCCAGCGGCTCGCCTTCGCACCGAAAGCGAATATAGTAATCGAACGGACGAGCCCCTTTGCGCGTCGCCTGCCGGCGCAAAAGCCGATAATAGGGGCTAAGGGAGATTCCGAGCGACTGAAAGGCGCCGATACGCGCGAACATATAGCTACCGTACCCGACGCGCGAAGTCGAAAGCCGCTTTTCCACGAGCGACTTTTCCAGCGGCTGGAGATTCGTCAAGTACACCACTTCCCGCGTCTTGCCGCAGCCGACACCCGCCCCCGCCTCCTCGCGCAGTTCATAGACGTTCGCGTAAACGATCTGCTCGTCCTTCGACATCAGCCGCCGAAGATTGACCAGCAGGACGCGCGTCCGATCATCGGCCCCCGCATGAAAGACGGGCCGTCCCTCCACGAACGTGGCTCCGGGCAGCGCCAGCCGCCGATCGTCAAACGCGGGAGTCGTTCCCTCGCCGGCCACCGAATAGATCTCGCCCGTAATGTGCATGTACAACGACTCGACGAAGGGCCCAGATGTTTCATCGACAAATTCCGGTCGGGTCAGGAGCGAGGCGTAAAGCGTCGCGATTTCATCGGCCTTCTGAATGATTCCGAGCTGCCCCGTCCGCCCGAGAGCCACCGCCTCCATCAGCTTTTCCAGCTCGGGCACCAGCCGTTCGACGCCGACGCCACGACGCAGGCCGAAGAACTCGATCTCGTGATGCCCACGGTACTTCGCGAGCCGCGCAAAGGACGAGCGATGACCCTCGTAAACGGAGACGAGCTCCCGAAGTGCGGCGATGAAATCCTCGGGCGAGGTTTCGGCCAAAGCCGTAAAGCGCCGGAATTCGGCGAACGAGAGGAAATGGACGCCCCGAGACGAATGGTAGTAACGAAGCTTCGTCGCAATGCGCTTCACCGATGCCGCCAGCGCCACCTTCATCTCCGCCTCCGTCCAGACGAGGGGCTTGATGCGCCACTCCTGCCCCAACCGACGGTAGTAGTCAAGCGCCTGTTCGTTGCGATCGCTCATTACGATGTCGCCCATCGAGAAGCCAGCTACGGCCTGAAGCCATTCGTCCGCCGCCACCAGCAGCTTAAGCGGCACATCACGCTGCGAGGTCTCAATCCGCCCGCCGCCGGTCACGTTTGCGCAAAGAATCTCGCCCATCAGCACCTCTCCACGCTTGGCGGCGGGAATCCCGGAGAATTTCCAGAACCGACCGTCCAGCAGCGGAAAGGCCGCCACCGAATGGTTACCGGTCGTCATCGTGAGGATCCGCCCCGGCACCTTGCGCCGCAGGGCGCGCTTCTCCACCACCAACACGCTTAGCCGCTCGGAAAGATGTGCGGCAACCCCCTCCTCGAAGATGAAAGTGTCATTTCCGACATCCCAGGCCCGGAAGACGTGCGTACGCCCCATTGCGATGGTGGTCACCGCCGACGGACGCCGCACCCCCGTCTTCTTCACGCGCGCGAGGAACTGGCGGACGGCGTTCATGTAAGGCCATGCTCCCGCGCGTGCGTCTCATGCGCAATCAGGTCTTCGGCCAGCGCACCGAGCGCCTCCAGCCCCGCCTCGTCCGCAGCCGATAGGAGATGCTCCAGCGCCGGCAGGACGAATTTCCCAAACTGCGGCTGCCCGACCGCCGCCAGCCGCCCGTAGGCGCCGAGACACTGGACAAGCCGCTCCACTGCGGCAAAAGGCAACACCTCGGCAACGCCGGCGCGTCCCGCCGCGCGCTCATAGACCGCGACCAGGGCCGCGCGCGCCTCCTCCGCGAAAAGCTCGCGATAGGGATCGTAGAGGAACGAGGCGAGGTCATAAACCCCGGGTCCGAGGCGCATTCCCTGAAAGTCGATGAAGCTGAGCGTACCGTTCTTCCAAAGTACGTTCGTGGACTGGAAATCGCGATGAACGAGCGCCTTCGGCTCCCGCTCCAGCCGCTCCGCGACGGCTTCCAGCTCCGCGCGAACCTCCGCCGAAAGCGCGTGACGGAAGCGCGTGCCGAGACAATGCTCGGCAAAGAGCTCGCGCTCCCACCGCCAGAGTTCCGGGCCGAAGGCCGGCTCCAGATCGAGCTCGGCGGCCGCCGCTTCGCCAAGCTTGCCGAAAGTCCCGAGCGCCTCAACCACCTTCACGGCATCGGCGAGCGCAAGCGTCTTCTCCCCGCCCGCCCAGCTCATCACCAGCGTCTTTTCGGCCGGCAGATCCGCCAGCACCTCGGGGACGGGAACGCCATTCGCCTGCAGCCATTTCGCGTGCCCGGCGTATTTGGCGTTTTCGCCGCGCTTCGCATCGTCATAGACGATGGCGATTCCATTCGCCGCGCCATCGACAACGAGCTTGAAGAAAACACGGTCGCTCCCGCGCGCGCCGAGGAATTCGACTCGGTCGGCGCCGCCCGCAACGGCAAGCGCGGCCTTGAGCGGCGGCAGTTCCGCATAGGCGTTGTCATCCGCCGTCCGATTCACCTCCAGATAGCTCGCCACCGTCCCCGCGTCGGTCCAAAGGAGGTCGTCCGCCGTCACGCCGCGAACGAACCGCCCCGCCATCATCGCCTTTTCATACGCCTCGACGATCGAAGAAAAGCCCGTGGGCGCGACATAGTCCAACATCTCCGGTTTTAGGAGCGCAAGCCCGCAGTAGGTGAAGGTGCCGTCCCAGCCAGGATCGGGGCTCTTCCAGCAGGTGACGAACTGCCGCCCTGCCTCCAGCTCGATCGTCCGCGGCCCCGCCTGATCGGTGACGAGCGCCCAGCCGAGGACATCCCGCTCGGACGCATTGCCGACGAGACGCGGCACGTTCTCAATGACGATGTCGCCGTTGACAAGATAGAACGGCTCGTCGCCGATGAAGTCGCGGAGCGGATTGAGGACGCCACCAGTCCCTAGAATCTCCTCCTCCACACTCACGCGGCAACCGTTGGCCGCGCACCACGCCGCCACCTGGTCGGAAAGGTAATGAGCGTTGACGGCGATCTCCTCCACGCCCCAGCTTCGCAGCAACGCGACGATGCGCGCGAGCATCGGCTCGCCCCACACCGGCAGGAGCGGCTTCGGGGTAACGGCGGTAAAGGGCCTTAAGCGCGTACCGAGCCCCGCCGCCAACACCACCGCCTTCTTAGCGGTAAACGCTTCTCTGGCGCTGGGCATGGACCTTGGGCTCCTCAAGATAGAGCGAATACCACATATCACCGATTCCGCTGTTGGAGAAATGCGTGAGGCGATTGTTCATAAGGTGCTCGTGATTCGCCTTCAGGGTCTCGTTATCGCTTTTCTTGAGGGCCTCGGTAAGCACCTTGAACGCCTCGTCGATCTCATTGCGCTTGACGAGCACCCAGCTCATCGCGGCGGCAAGGAGCACATTGCCGTTGTAGCGGACGCGCCGGACGGCCTGGTCGTAAACCTTACGGATCTCCGCAGTAGGCCTCTCCAACTGATAGAGCCGCGACATCTTGATGGCGGCCATGTTCGGATCGAAAAGCAGCGCCTTCGGCATCAGCTTATCGACCTCGGAAAACTCCTTAATCATCCAGTGCAGCTGCAATCGGGCGGTCGCCTGCTGGCGCTCGATCATCGGCACGAACCAACGGTACTTCGACAGCACCTCTGTCTCCTTGATGGCCTCGCGAACGAAAATCTTCGTATCCGCGAAGATCTCGCGCTGAGCGGCCTGCACCGACCCCGGCGGACGGATCTGCCAGCGCTGCATCTTCGCCTGAATGCGCTTCTGCCCGGCGGCGAGAATGCCCTGCACCCGATCCATATCGCGCTTGACGCGCCGCTGGATCAGGAAGCCGGCCACCCCCTGAAAGACCCCAAAGCCGAGAACGGCGGCGAAAACGCTCCACCCCATTCCCCAACCGGCGGCGAAAAACGCCGCGGAAAACGAACCTGCTGCGAAAACCAATGCGATAAGAAGAGTGATCATGCCGACATTATACCAAAAAATCCGCGCGCCTATCCCTTGAATCCGTCCAAAACCGTCTGGCGGATGCGCTTGGACTGGCGGGGATAGTCGAGCGTGTAATGAAGCCCGCGCGACTCGTGGCGGAGTTTGGCGCTTTTTACGATCAGCTCGGCGCAGACGGCGAGATTGCGCAACTCCAGCGTATCGGGCGTGACGAGATAGCGGAAGTAGTAGTCGCGGATCTCGCGGCGCAGGGTTTTGATGCGATGTGCGGCGCGCGCCAGACGCTTGTTGGTGCGGACGATGCCGACATAATCCCACATCAGCCGGCGGATCTCGTCCCACATGTGCGAAACCATCACCGCTTCATCGGGCGGCACCGCCGAGCCGATCTTCCAATCGGGGATCACCGGCATCCGCCGCGAAAACCGCTCCGGACGGGGACCGAGGCGCGCCGCCGTAAGCCGCGCGCAGACCAGCGCCTCCATCAGCGAATTGGACGCGAGACGGTTCGCGCCGTGAAGGCCGGTCGAGGCGCACTCGCCGACGGCCGAAAGCCCCGGAATCGAGGTCTCGCCCGCCGTCGTCGCCTGAATGCCGCCGCAGGTGTAGTGCGCGGCCGGAACGACGGGAATGAGATCCTTCGCCATGTCGATGCCGAAGGAAAGGCACTTCGCGTAGATGTTCGGAAAACGGCCTTGCAGATACTTGCGCCCCTTCTTGCGGATATCGAGGAACATGCAGTCGTCGCCCGTGCGCTTCATCTCCGAATCGATCGACCGCGCCACGATGTCCCGCGGCGCCAGCGACCCGCGCGGATCGTACTTCTTCATGAAGCGATTGCCGTGCTTGTCCACCAGTTCCGCCCCTTCGCCGCGCACCGCCTCGGAGATGAGGAAGCGCTTGGCCTGCGGATGATAGAGGCAGGTGGGATGGAACTGGATGAACTCCATGTTCTCGATCTTCGCGCCCGCGCGCCAGGCAAGCGCAATGCCGTCGCCCGTCGCGGTGTCGGGATTGCAGGTATAGAGATAGACCTTGCCGCAACCGCCGGTGGCAAGCACCGTGTTCGGCGACCTGACGGCGTAGATCTCGCCAGTCGTCTTGTCGAGGACATAGGCGCCGAGACAGCGGTTCTCCCCCTTGATGCCGATGCGCCTCGAAAGGATGAGGTCGATGACGATGGTCTGCTCCGCATAGGCGATGCCCGCGCGCTTGACGCGGCGGATAAGCGCCGCCTCGCACTTCTCGCCGGTGATGTCGCCCGCGTGGAAGATGCGCCGCGCGCTATGCCCGCCTTCGCGCGTAAGGTCCCAGCTGCCGTCCGGCTTCTTCGCGAACCGCACCCCGCAGTCGATGAGGTCGCGAATGCCTTCCGGCGCGTGCTCGCAGATCTCGTGCACCACCTTCGACTTCCCGAGCCAGGCGCCGGCGATCATCGTGTCGCGCGCGTGCTTGTCGAACGAGTCGAGCGGATCGGCCACCGAGCAGATGCCGCCCTGGGCGAAATTGGAGTTACAGTCCTGAAGCCGCCCCTTGGTGACGACCAGCGTCTTGCCATAGGGCGCGAGATGCAGTGCCGTCAGAAGCCCCGCAAGACCCGAACCGACGATGAAATAGTCGCAATCGACGACTTTCAATTTGCCGCCTGCGATTCTTTGGGCTCAGATGAGCGTGAAGATATCGAGAAAGCCCGTCATCTCCAGGACTTCCTTGACCGACGGATTGACGTTCTGAATCGTCATCTTCCCGCCGACGGAGGCCATTTTCTTATTGGCCACCAGCAGCACGCGAAGCCCTGCCGAAGAAATGTAGTCCAAGCTGGCGAAGTCGAAGTTAAGCTCGGTCACGCCGGACGGCGAGTCATCCAACACCGCCTGCAACTCGGGCGAAGTGGTCGTGTCCAGACAGCCCGAAATCGCCATCGTAAGTTTCGCCCCATCCTGAATCTTGTTGATTTCCATGGTTTTCTCCTTAAGGGTTTTCCCTCGGGTGGAGATTATACCAAAAATTCGCCGTCCGTGAGCGCTCGGCTCCATATCCCGTCAGCGATTGACGAGCGCCGACAGCCCCTCCTTGGCCGCGCGATAGTCGATCTCGCCCCGGCCGGCCTTGCGGAAATCGTAGAGCGCGGCAAGCTCCGCCGGCAACTCCGCAACCTCTCCTTGCGCTCTCAGAATCCGCAGCTTCTCCGCCGCAACGATTCCCGCGCGCAACTCCAGAAAGCGCAACGACGGAACGCCGTGGGGATAGACCAGGAAAGTATCCCCCGCCGGCCAGGTGCCGAAGGTGGCGTCATTGCCCGGATCCACCGGCCAGGAATTCGCCGCCCAGCGGAGAAAACCGTCAAAGCCGGCTATCTCCGGATAGGCGCCGAGCCAGAACGCCTCCTCGCGCTCACTCGTCCAGACCGTATTGGGACGCTCGGGAACGCAGCAGACGTAGAGCGTCGTCTTGAGCCCCGCCGCCCGCCGCCGCTTAACTTCCGCGAGAAACGGCTCATCCAGCTCCGAAAGGAGCTGACTGTAGCAGTCGATCGTCAGGCCCTTGAAGTCAGCCGGATTGCGATTCCCAGCCATCGAGACCTTGAGCCCCGGCGCCTTCGCCCGCACCAGGTCGATGATCGCCTTCACATCTTCGGGCGAACGCTCGTCCATGGCGACATAGGCGTCCTTAAGCCAGCCCTTCGCCCGCAGGTGCGCGGCGAAGTCAACGAGGAAATCGCCCCAGAAGTCGGCAAACTCCGGCGTCCCCGGCTTGGCCGCCACCTGATGCGTCTTGCCCTCATCGTCCTGCCAGCGCACCACATATTCCCACGGGCACATCGTATAGCAGGCGATGTCGGGACCGATGCCGCAAGAACGACCGAAAGCGACATATTCGTCGAAGACGGAATAGTCGAAAGTCCAAGAGCCGTCCGCATGCCGGACCCGCCCGATCATCGAATGGTAGGCGTCGAAGCACTGATGGTTCCACGGCAGTTCCACCAGCGTCGTCGTCAGCACCTTCTGCCCGGCACTCGCGAGCGTCGCATAGACGGGACGCAGGTGTGCATAATGCTCCTTCGAAAACGGCTTCACCCGATGATATCGCGCCACCGCCCACGGATGCTGCCAGAGATCGAGATGATACTTCCATTCGGCGGGCGGCGGCAACACGCGATCAATGACCGTCACCTTGAGCGGCCCGAACTCAACACTGCCCGAAGCGGCCGTAGGCGCAACGCTAATCTTGCAGACGGACATGGACGACGCTCCGAACGACTGATACTGCTCTACCGTATCCATCCGCACCATCCGCCGCGGATCCATCGGCTTCACCGCCCCCATCACCGGCCCCAGCGAAAACACCTCGCACTCAACGCCGTCCTTGGCCGCCTTGCGAAAACCACATTCGCCCGTCGCCCAGTCGGGAATGTCGGCATAAAGCGTCTCGCCACGCCAGGCCTTTACCTCGAAAGTCGGGCCGACATAATCGGCCAAGGCGAAAAACGGCAACAGGGCAAGAGAAAGACAGGCGAATTTACCACTCATCACGCAAACCTCCTTGGTTACTGGGCCTTGACCGGTTCGAGAATCCAGCGCTTGTTGTACCAATACCAGTCCTCCGGACGCTTGAGAACCGCCGCCGAAAGAAGCTCCAATGCCGCGCGCGTAAGCCGCTCGGCCTCCGCCTTTGCGTCGGTCGCCGCAGGATCGGGGCGCAAGGTCGCGAGATGGTCGAAGACATGCCGCCCGCCCTGACGCGACATTGCCGCGACAACGATAGGACACGACGCATGGACGGCGAACATCGCCCCCGCGTGGCTCACGTTCGCCGTTCCGCCGAGGAACTCGGCCTCGACATCGCGCTTGCGGACGCGGAGATCGGGAAGGATTGCGAAAGCGCGTCCCGCCTGCAAACGATCCTTGATCTTCATAAGCGTATCGCGATTGCTCCGGTCGAGAATCTCGATGTCACCGTACTGGCGGTTCATCCACGCATCGAGTTTCGGATTGCGCTGACGCGCGGCGATGGCGAAAAGCTTAAGTCCGTACTTCGCCATCGACCACGCCGCCATATACCAATTGCCGGAATGAGGCACCATGATGACGACGCCCCGCCCCTCGTCCACAAGCGCTTGCAGCTTGTCCTTATAGAGCTGGCCATCCTCCACATAGCGATCCATCCACTTGCGGTCAAGCCGCGGCGCGCGCATCATCTCGACCGCCGTCTGCAGGACGTTCTGAAGCGAACGGACCGCGATCGCCTTCGTCTCGCGGACGCTCTTTTCCGGAAAGACGCCGCGAATGCGCGCGAGGGTGCGCTTCCGCTTGAAACCGAAGACCGTAAACGCCGTCCACCCGAGTCCGCGCGCCAACGCCATCGCGAGCGGATACGGAATCACATTCACCAGTCCGCAGAAGAAGCGGAGCAGAAAGTATTCAACATTGACGCTAAAAGCGGACTTCGCCATCCACTATCTCCTAACCCCTAATCACCCCTACTTCAGCTTCTTCTGAGCGTCTTCGATGGCCTTGCAAACCGCGCGGGAGGTGATGGTCGCCGAGGTGATCGCCTCGATCTCGCCGCCGTCTTTCTTGACCTTGAGGGCGCGTCCGTCCTTGCCCTTGAACTGGTCCGCAAATTCCGGCGTCTTCAGCTTCATGCCGAGGCCGGGCGTCTCACTCGCCTCCAGCACCTTGTAGGAGATCACTGTCTTCTTGTCCTGCTTGAAGCCGACCATCAGCGTGATGTCCCCGCCATAGCCGTCCTTGCACGTCCCCTCGGCCGTGTAGCCCTCCTCGCCGCAGAGGACGGCCTTCTTCGCCGCTTCGCGGTTCTTCTCCGCAGTCGCCTTGATCGGATCCTTCGTGATCGAATCGACATACGCGAGCACCCCGGCGCACACGCCGCTGATGATCGTGAGACTGACTACGAGTCCGAGTATTTTTTTCATAGACTTCTTTCCTTTTCCGTACAAGTTTCCACCTTCGCCTTAAAGTCAACCTTGATCTTCAGCTGGGCATTCGTGTCCGCCTCGTTCTCAAGGGTCGCCTTTGCCCGCTGGCAGCACTCGATCAACGCCATGCACCGCCCCAAGGCAATGTCGTGCGCAGCAGAGGTCTTCTTCGTCCCGAGCCGATTCGTCACGGCGGCGCACCGTGAGACGAAATCGTCCAGCTTCTCCCGGTTCCACGATTCCGTCGCCTTAAAATCCCGATAGAGAAATGTCACGGCATCAAAGTTGGCCAGATCCTTGTACATTCGCTCCTGATAGGACTTTGTGGACTGCACCGGCATTTCCCGTGCGACAGCCCAGTAATCTCCACCCTCCGCAAAAGCCCGAAGCAATCTGACCTGATGCTCCTTCACGGAGGATTTTAGCATATCCATGTGTTCAAGCCCAATCCGCAGACCAATGACAGCCGCCATAATCGCGACAACCTTAAGCCACCTCCACTTCGCCCATTTCGCCGCACTCACCGCGTTCGCTTCCTCAACACGACGCGCCGCGGCCTCCTCCGGCGTTTCGGGGCGATCAGGTTCTGACTTCAAATCATCGAATTCACGCGCCGCCAGAACATAACCGAGCAACCTGCTCAAGAACACACCGTCCTCAGCAGGTAGCGCATAGCGAATCGACCAGACATCCTTCCCCTCTCGGGTCAAGCGAATCTTGACCACAACGAGACGCCCCAGAACATCCGCGTCACCCTGAAAGACAAAATCGGACTTCGCGTCATACACAAACGGACGCCCCTTCCCGCGGAAAAGCGCATACGTCCAAACGCGCCCCTTCCCTCCAGACATCTCAATTTCCAGGCGACGGCGCTGAGCAGTTCCAATGATCAGCAGAGAAATAGAGAAAAGGACGCAAAAAAGCCCTGGCGCAATAAGACCGGAACTGACATTCGCTGCAACATTCTGTGCGAACAAAATATACGCGAAAAAACCGCACCCACACAAGAACAGAAGCGTCGCCATCACCAAGCTCACCGTCCCGGCCGTTCGGGAACGCGCGTAGGACAACTTCAGGTCGACGCCTGTCACCGTTTCCTGGCAGTCCACCTTGAACTGCGGGGAAAAGTTCCCCTTGTGGAGATCGTCTTCGAATAGCCGAATGTTCGTTAGCGCGGCATATGAGAAATCCTGACCGCAGGTACGGCAATGCGCCACGTCGGTGCGGACGTTCACATCGTCCTCACCAAACGTCTTGCCACACTTGGGACAGGTCAAATCCAACTTACTTCGCTCCAAAGGGTTTCGGCTGGGTCCAGCGGTTGATCAAGGGGCAGACCGCGTTCATGATGAGAATCGCGAACGAGCAGCCCTCGGGATAGCCGCCGAACTGGCGGATCAGCATTGAGAGGAGGCCGCAACCACAACCAAAGATGAGTTTCCCCTTCGCCGTCGTCGGCGAGGTGACGTAATCGGTCGCCATGAATGAGGCGCCGATCATCACGCCGCCGGTCAAGACCTGCATCATCGCCGGCGCGCCGCCGGAAATGAGTGAATAGACGAACACCGTCGCGAGGAACATCACCGGAATGTGCCAGGTGATGACCTTGCGCCAGAGAAGATAGATCGCGCCGATCGCGAGGGCGATGGCCGAAACCTCGCCGATGCAGCCCGGCATGTTGCCAATCGCCATGTCCCAGAGCGAAGGCACGCCCGTGCAGGCGTGGTTGCAGAGTCCGTGCGGCGTCGCGGACGCCATCGCCTCCGCGCCGAACCACGTCTTCATCGTCGCAAGCGGCGTCGCCGTCGTCATCGCCTCGGGCGTCTTCCACCAGAACGGCTTAAGCCACGTCGTCATCGGGCCCGTGAAGCTGATGAGCATAAACGCGCGGGCCGCAAGCGCCGGGTTGAACGGATTCATCCCTAAGCCCCCGAAGACCTGCTTCGCGATGAAGATCGCAAAGACCGAGCCGACGACCGCCATCCAGAGCGGGATACCCGCCGGCAGGTTCAAGGCGAGCAAGAGGCCCGTCACCACCGCCGAGAGGTCGCCGATGGTGCTCTCGCGCTTCATTGCGAGCCGGCAAAGCGCCTCTGTCACGATACAGGTGGCGATACAGGTGGCAATCGTCCACACCGCAGGCATTCCGAAGAACCAGATGCCCGCCGCAGTGGTCGGCAAGAGCGCAATGATGACGTCCAGCATGATGCGCGAGACGCTCGCATGCGAATGCGTATGCGGCGAGCTCGACAGAATGTAGTGTTCAGCACTGTCTTTCGGCTTCATTATTTCACCTCCTTCGCCGCCGCCGCGGCAGCTTTCGCCTTTTCGGCCGCGATGCGCGCACGGATCGACGCCTTCGCGCGGCGGCAAAGCTGGGTAATCGTGCGGTACGCCGGACACCCAAACGTGCACGCACCGCACTCGATGCAGCTCATCACGTGCGCGTCCTCGGCCGCCTTGATGTCGTTCGCCTCGACCGCCCTTGAGATTTCGGCGGGATTGAGGAGCATCGGACACGCCCTGAGGCAACGCCCGCAGTTAATGCACGCCTGCGACGTATACTGAACAACCCGCTTCCTCGTGAGAAGCAGCAATCCCGATGTCGTCTTGGTCGTGCCGATCTCCAGCGTGGAGACGGCAAAGCCCATCATCGTGCCGCCCGAGAGCACCTTCGCCGGCGGCTCCTTCACACCGCCGCAGAAGGCGACGAGATCCGCGTACTTGGTCCCGAGCGGCGCCTCGACATTCTTCGGCTCGGCGACCGCGTCGCCCGAAACCGTCGTCACGCGCGGCAGGAGGATTTCGCCGCGCTCAACGGCATACGCGATCGCCGCAACCGTCCCGACGTTCTCGACGACGCAGCCGACGTCAATCGGCAGCGCCGGCGGCTCAGGGACGATGCGCCCGACCGTCGCATAAATCTGGTGCTTCTCGCTGCCCTGCGGATAGAGGACCGGCAACACCACGATCTCGACATTACCGTCGATGTCCGCGTACGCCTGCTCCATCGCCGCTATTGCCTCCGACTTGTTCGCCTCGATGGCGATACGAACGGCACATCCGCCCAGCACCTTGCGCATAATCTCGACGCCGACGCGAATGCGATCCGCCCGCTCCATCATCAGCCGGCAGTCCGCGGTCAGGTACGGCTCGCACTCCGCGCCATTTAGGATGAGGTACTCGCAGCGCTTCCCCGGCGGCGGATTGAGCTTCACGGCCGTCGGAAACCCCGCGCCGCCCATGCCGCACACTCCCGCCGCTTCAATGCGCTTGAGAAGGTCTTCCTTGGTCGCAGATTTCCAGTCGAGCGGCGGGAGATTGTTCAATTGTTCGATTGCTTGATTGTTCGATTCCGGCGCGGGCGCCGTCGTATCGAGAATCACCGCCGGCGCCATGCCGCCCGCCGCCCCGAGCCGCGGCTCGCCCGCCTTGACGAGCCCCGATGCGCTCGCATACACCGGCACGGAAATAAACCCGTTCTTCTCGCCGATGAGCTGACCCTTCACCACATAGTCGCCGGACTTCACCAGGCACTTCGCCGGCGCGCCCAAGTGCTGGCTCATCGAGATGACGAGCTCGGCGGGACAAGGCATCGCGACAATCGCCTTGTCCTTCGCGAGTTCCTTGTTGTAGTCAGGATGAACCCCACCCTTGAACTTAAAATTGCTTTTGACTGTCTTCATTCTTCTCTCCAATCAACCAATCGAACAATCGAACAATCCGAACAATTCTCAATGACCCGTCTCGAAGTGCGGATCGACGCTCATGCATTTCGCGGGGCACTTCGCGACGATCTGCTCGTCGGTCGGCGGATTTAAGTAATTGACCTTTGCCAGAAAACCCTGGAAGGTGAAGTGGTTCGCCTCCTTGCCGCCGGAGTTCTTCTCGCAGAGATGGCAGCCCATGCAGCCGACGCCGCAGACCTTCCTGACCTCCGGCCCGCGCACGGGATTGTTGCAAAGGACATGAACCGTCGCCGAAGCCGGCACCAGTTCGATCAGCTTCCGAGGGCATACCGACACACACTTGCCACAGCCGATGCACAGCCGCTTATCCACCTTGGCAAGCCCGTCCACAATGCTAATCGCATGATTCGGGCAGACGTTCGCGCACGCGCCGTAACCGAGGCAACCGTAGCGGCACCCCTTGTCGCCGCCCGCCGTCATCGCCGCGACTCCGCAATCGCAGATGCCGTTGTAGTCGCCGACGCGAATCGCCTCCGAGCGCGTACCACAACACTTGACGAGCGCCACGCGCTGCTCCGTCGCCGTCGCCTCGACACCGAGGATCTTGGCAATCGCCGCCGACACCTCCGCGCCGCCGGCGGCGCACGCGTCATTCGGCGCCGTCCCCGCGACGAGCGCCCGCGCATAGCCGTCGCAACCGGCGAAACCGCAACCGCCGCAGTTGGCGCCGGGCAGAACGGCCGTCACCATGCCGATGCGGGGGTCTTCCTTGACTGAGAGATACCTATCGGCGACGGCGAGCGCCACGGCCGCGACGAGTCCGATGCCGGCGATGATGAGAATGGCTATTATCATAGGTGGAGAAAAAAGGTGGAGGTGGACAATGGAATGAATTTATTCTAGTATGGAAGTTTGACGAGACCGCTGAAGCCCATGAACGCGAGCGACAGGAGCCCGCCCGTGACGAGCGCAATCGCAATGCCGCGGAATGCGCGCGGCGGATCGGCGTGCGCGAGCTTCTCGCGGATCCCCGAAAAGATGACGAGCGCGAACCCGAAGCCGACGGCCGCCGCGAACGAGAAGAAGACGCTCTCGAAAAATCCCGTTCCCTGCTTGCAGTTGATCTCCGCCACCCCCAAGACCGCGCAGTTCGTGGTGATGAGCGGCAGGAAGATGCCGAGCGCGGCGTGGAGGGGCGGCAGGAAGCGCTTCATCGCGATGTCGATGAACTGCACCAGCGCCGCGATCACGAGAATGAACGCCAGCGTATGGATGTAACCGAGATGATTCGGCTTAAGGAGCCAGTGGTCCAGCCCCCAAGTGACGGCCGAGGCGACCGTCATCACGAAGGCGACGGCACCCGACATCCCGAGCGCGGTCTCCGTCTTCTTGGAAACCCCGAGGAACGGACAGCAACCGAGGAAGCGGCTCAGAACGAAGTTGTTCACCAGAACCGCACCGACCAGCAACATCAAATAGTAACTCATGGGAGTATTATACCCTTATTCTGAAATTCCATCAAGTGAATCGAGGTCGACAACGCCCTCGAAAACCCGTTTGGCGGGGCCGATCAACCGCACCTCCGAAAAGGTCTCGCCGTCGAACCGCCCGTCCACCGTAAGTTCATAGCCCCCCACCGTCTTGACGCGGACGGGGAAGGACAGCGCGTAATCCCTGACCCCGATGACGGCCGAGGCGACCGCCCCCGTCCCGCACGCTCCCGACTCCGCCTCGACCCCGCGCTCATAGGTGCGGATGGCGACGCGATTCGGCGCGCGATAGGTGACGAAATCGACATTGGTGCCGTTCGGGGCGAACTCCTCGCTCAGGCGAATCCGCCGCCCTTCGCGCTTCACATCGGTCTTGGCCAGATTCTCGACGGGCACGATCTTGTGCGGCACTCCCGCCACCACGAAGTCGTCGCCGAAGTCCTTGGGCGAAGGCATCGTCACCGCCACCTGACCGTCGGCGATGATTTCGGCGGCGATATCGCCGGCCCCCGTCTCGAAGACCATCCGATCCGCCGACGCGGCGCCGATCTCCCGGGCGAAAAGCGCCACACACCGCGCCCCGTTGCCGCAGAGCTCCGCCTCCGACCCGTCGGGGTTGAAGAACCGCATCTTGAAATCGCAGCGCTCCGAACGCTGGACGAGAACCACCCCCTCGCAACTCACGCCGGTACGCGGCGCCGCCAACGCGGCAATGCGCATGTAATCGCCGGAAGGAAACGCACCTTCACGGTCATCGACCATGATGAAGTCGTTGCCGGCTCCGTGCATCTTCACGAATCGGACCTGTTTCATTCCCACCACCCTTTCGGCTGCGGCACTTCCTCGCCCGCCTTGATATCCACAAGGTCTGCAAGTATCCTCAACGTCTCGTCAAGGACAGGATCCTTCCCGGACCGCCGCGAGCGCCGCCGCGAAATCACCTTCTCCTCCTTCTCCTCGCCGCTCTCGCCTTCATCCGCGACCGCCTCCTCGTCCGTCGTCTCGGCATCCTTCGCCTGCACGTCACGATCCTGCTTCATCATCTCGAAGCGGGCGGAGTATTCGAGCGGCGCCTCCTCGCGCTCGCAAGAGACCTTCATCGCCTCCACCGCACGGACATGATGTTTGAAATCCTCATTCCCGACAAGGCGGGCCGCGCTCCGCACCCGCAATTCGGCAAGCGATTCCGGCAGATTCCAGCTCGCGGCGTAATCGGCGGCCAGAATGCGACTCGGCGGCAACGCATAGGTGAGCTTGTCTTCGCCGACATCCAGCGAATCCAGGAGCGACGGCAGCCGGATGTCGGCCTGGACGCCGTCAACCTGCGTCGAACGTCCGTTGACGCGATAGAAACGCGCCGTCGTGATCTTCATCGAGCCGTATTCCCGCGGTCCGAGCCCCATCACCGTCTGCACGGTGCCCTTGCCGTGCGTATGCCCGTCGCCGACGATCACCGCCCGGCCCACGTCCTGAAGGTGGCCGGCGACGATTTCCGAGGCCGAGGCGCTCGCGCGGTCGGTCAGGACGACGACGGGCTTGCGGAAGGCGACGGGATTCCCCGGCGGAATCGGCAGACTGCCCACCGAGCGGAGATCGCGGATCTGGACGACCGGCCCCTCGGGAACGAAAAGCGCCGAGAGCAGCACGGCCTCACGCAACGATCCGCCGCCGTTGCCGCGCAGGTCGAGCGCGACGCCTTCGACGCCTTTGGCATTGAAATCGGCGAGATAGCGGCTCACGTCCATCGCACAACTGCGATAGCCCTCTTCATCGAAGCGCTTGTCCATCGTTTCGTAGAAGCCCGGCAAGTCAATGTATCCGAGGCGGTTGGTGACCCCGCCGAGAACCACCGTCTCCACTCGTCCCGTCGCCGCCTGATCCTCCAGCTTGATTTCGTCGCGGACGAGTTCGATGCGCTTGCGGTTCGCACCCGCCGCATCAGCGCGCGGAACGATCTCCAGCGTGACGCGAGTACCCTTCTTGCCGCGAATCTTCTTGATCGACTTGCGCATCGGCTGCCAGAGGATATCCTCCATCTCGCCGCCGCCCTGCTGGACGCCGACGATCTTGTCCCCTTCCTTGATGCGCCCGTCGCGATCCATCGGACCGCCCGGCATCACCTCGGTGATCTTGAGCGCCCCGTCCTCCATCGACAGGACCGCCCCCACTCCGCACAGAGTGAGGTTCATGTCCATGTCGAAATCCTCCTTCGTGGCCGGCGAAAGATAGTCGGTATGCGGATCGTAGGCACGACAGACGGAGCCGAGATAGTACTGCAGCACCGCCTCCTCGTCCGGCTCGGTCATGGTCAGCACGTACTGCCGGTATTTCTTGATCAGATTGCCGGCCGCATCCACCTTGTTCGTCGGCAGATCCTGCTTCGCGTCGGCCATTTCGCTTCGCTGGCGCTCGCCCAATCGGTCCAGTTCGGCGGCGATGAGCTGCACAAGCACCTCGTTCTTCATCCGCTTGCGCCAATGCTCTTCCGCCGCCTCGCGCGTCTCCGGCCATGGCGCGTCCTTGCGGCGAATCCGATAGGTCTCGTTGGTGGCGAAGTCCCAGGTCGCCGTTGCGAGGAGATTGGTCGCGAAATCGACACGCTCGCGAAGTCGCTCCACATAGCGGTTATAGACATCGAAGCCAAAGCTGACATCACCGGCCTTAAGCTCGTCGTCAAGCCGTTTTTCGCGGCGCGCGAATTCGTCCAGATCGCTCTTCAGGAAGACCGAATGGTCGAAGTCGTAAAGCGTGACCAGATTCGTCCACGCACGCTGGGAATACGCATCGTCGAAGGGATGCCGGGAGACATGGAATCGCGGCAGCATGTTGACGACGCGCCGGGCGATGTTCCCGTACTTGGGCATAATCGGCTTCACCTCGGCCGCCACCGCCGCGACCGAAACCATTGCGCTCAACCAACAACAACTGATGACTTTCTTCATATTCGATCTTCTCAAACTCCCATCAATCCGACAAGCCGCTCAAGTTCGCCAGCCGCCAGCACTTCGCGCCCATCGCGAAAGGACTTTTCCAAATCGCAGGCGTTGATGATGAGGGCTCTGCCCACCTCGCCGATATGGGCATGAAAATTGTCTCCGGCGAACGCGAGTATCGGGGTGACGTCGCCGTCCCAGCCCTTGGCGGCGAGCGCGGCCTTCACCGCCGCCGCCTCGCGCACCGACTGCCCGAGCGGCGAACGCGACGGCAACTGCCCGTCCAAGAGGATATGCCCTTCCTCCAGCGTAACCTGCCCGCGCCAGAATTTCGTCTCCACCGCAAACACCCCCGTCGGCCCCACCACCACATGGTCGATATGCTCCCGACCGGCGACGAAATCGTTAAAGACATGGTAGGCATCCGGCAACCGCGCGAGAACCTCGGCCACTCGCTCCTCACCTTTCGCACCCTTGAAGAAGCGCTCTACGTGCCGCAACCCCTTCACCAGGCTGAACGCACACCAGGCAAGCGAAAGCACCGTCAAGACCGCCCCCGCACCGGGATTCGCGAAAACCCCCAACGCGATGGAGAAGCCCAGCAGAAAGACGCCGATGAAAAGCGGCCAAAGTCCGGCGACGGTCCCCTTGACGCGCGCCCATTCGCCAGCTATGCCATGAAGTTGTGCCATAAGAGAAGGTGGAGGTGGAAGGTTGAGGTTGAGGTTGAGAGGGTTAAGGGTTGGAGATGAGGAACGCTTGCACTTTTTGCAGCACCGAAGCTTCGTCCAAGCCAAAGCGACGCTCAAGCTCGGCCACGGAGCCGTGCGGAATAAAGACATCAGGCCAGCCCAATTTGAGATCCGCGCCGAGCGCTTCGCCAAGCCCGCCCATGACCGAACCGTTTTCCAGCGAAACGATCTTCATCCCCACCGCACGCTGCCGCGCCAAAAGCTCCGCATCAAAGGGCTTTAAGTAACGGGCATGCACCGCCACCCCGCCCAGATGCGAGGCGACCTGCTGCGCCCGTCCGTACCAATCTCCCGTCGCCCAGATGGCAAAGGTGCAGGTTGAAGGCGCAGCGCCCACACCTACGCCTGACCCCACCTTGCCCCTCGGATACCGAATCACCGTCGGGCCATTCCGCTTAAGCGCCTCGCCAAGGAGCGCCCGCAGATCCTCCGCGTCCTTGGGCTGACAGATGGTCAGGTTGGGAAGCGCGCGCAACATCGCGATATCGAAGACCCCCTGATGCGTCACCCCATCAGCCCCGACGACGCCCGCACGATCGACGCAGAAGACGACCGGCAATCCGGCGAGGCACACGTCATGCATCACCTGATCGACGGCACGCTGCAGGAAAGTGGAATAAACCGCCACCACCGGCCGCATCCCCCCAGCCGCCATTCCCGCGGCGAAGGCGACCATATGCTCCTCGGCAATTCCGACATCGAAGAAACGCCGCGGATAACGGTGCGCGAACTCCGCGAGCCCCGTCCCGTCCTTCATCGCCGCCGTGAGTGCGACGATGCGATCGTCTTGCTGCGCCGCCTCGCAGATCGCCTCGCCAAAACAATCAGACCAGGAGAAGTGGGAAGAAGCGGCGGGAGCAAATAGCGGAACAGAAACATTCCGCCGTCCACCTCCACCTTCACCTTCACCTCCATCTCCACCTCTTTTCTCCACCGCTCCTGCGTCAACCCCGTGATACTTCGTCGGATCCTTCTCAGCCGGCGCATACCCCTTCCCCTTCTTGGTGACGACATGGACGATGACCGAGCGCTTATCCTCCTTCGCCACCGTAAACGCCGCGACCAGCGCCTGGAGGTGGTGACCGTCAACGGGGCCGATGTACCTGAGGCCGAACTGCTCGAAAAAGGCGTTGCCGAGGAAAAGCGACTTGATGCGGCTTTCCAGCCGATGGTAAACGCCGCGGAGGAAGGTGAGCTTCAGCGCGTGACCGGCATTCTCCGCCGCCTTCTTGACGCGGTTGTAGCGAACGCCGGTGATGAGCCGCCCCAAAAGCCGCGTAAAGCTGCCGGCCGGCTTGGAGATCGACATCTCGTTGTCGTTAAGGACGACAATCACCTTCCCCGTCGCGTTGGCACAATTGTTAAGCGCCTCCAAGCTTACGCCATTGGCAATCGCCGCATCCCCGATGACGGCCACCACCTGTTCCTTCGTCCCCAGCCGATCCCGAGCCGCCGCCAGCCCCTCCGCCACCGAAAGCGCCACTCCCGCGTGCCCGGCAAAGGCCGCATCGCACGGCGACTCCAAGGGATTGGGAAACGGCGAAATGCCGTCCAACTGCCGCAAGGAGGCGAAATCCTCATCCCTTCCCGTGAGTAGCTTCCATGCATAGGCCTGATGCCCGACGTCCCAGACGACGCGATCGACCCGAGGATCGAAGACCCGCGAAAGCGCCAGCGCGATCTCCACCGCGCCGAGCGACGAAGCGAGATGCCCGCCGTTCTTGGCAACGGTGGCAAGAATCTTTTCGCGTAGTGCTTCGGCCGTCATTTGCGTTTCAACACCAAAAGCGGCGTCGCCCCCTGCCCGAAGGAATCTTCCTTGAATTCCAGATCGTAATTGCGCTTCACGATATTCCAATAAGCGAGCTGCCGCTCCAGCGGACGCTCGTTACACTCAGGCGGCTCGATGGCGAAAGCGTAGCCCGAGAGCGCCGCAATGGGACAGCGTTCCATTTCCAGCAAACTCTTCCACTCGTCATCGCTCAGCATGGCGAAAGGCCCCATTTCCAATCCGTCCGGCACCTTGCGGTTCGTCTCGACAGCGAGGTAGAGGTCCTGCGTAAGCAACATCTTCCCCTCGGGATCCAACAGTTCAATCTCCCGCGCCACCTCCCGAAGCTGAGCCATTTCGGTTTGGGGCTTCTTCAGCGACCAGAAGCGGTCCTGGCCGTTGACGCTCCACTTTTCAAGCAGCGGCGAGCCGAAGGAATTCGCGAATGAAAGGCCGAGGACGAGAAGAAGGTGGAGAGAAGAGGTGGAGGTGGACAACGGTGTGTTTATGTTTTCAACAAAGGTGACCACCGCGTAAACCGCCAAGAGACCCATAATCGGCACCTGATAGTCCTCATACGGAAACGGCGCGAGCATCTGCACGGCAAACACCGCAAGAAAGGAAAAAAGGAGCAGCCGATTCCTTTGTCCGACTTCCCCTCCACCTCCACCTTTTCTCTCCACCTCCCCCCCCGTCTTCATCCCCCATCCCAGCCCGAGGACAATGAAGACCGGCAGATACCACCGCACCAACCGCGACAAGGAACCCACCGTCCAGACGAGGTCGAAGCCGCCGCGCGCAGCGTGATACCGCTGTGCGGCCAGAAGCCCCGCGCGCGAACCTTCGTCGAGCAGAAACGGCCCATAGACCAGCGCCAATCCCCCGAAGCCGCCGAGGCAAAACCACCCGAGCGTCTTCCAGCGGCGCGTCCAGAGCAGATAAAGCCCCGTCACGCAAAGGAGCGCCCCCAGCGAAATGCGCGCCCCGGCGGCAAACGCAAGCGACAGCGCCGATAGGATCGCCACCGGCGGACAGCGGTCGAGGGCGAAGGAGAGCAGATAGAAACCCATAAGCACGAACAAAGACGCGAGCGCATAGGTCTTGGGAATCGTAAGATAATAGAGATGGTAGAGATTGCATCCCAAGAGCAGAAAGACCGCCATCGCCGCCTTCGAACGGCATTCTCCGGGGACGAGGCGCCGCGCCAGGGCTACGGCAAAGATTATCCCGACCGCTCCGATGACCAATGTGAAAATGCGCGCGCCCAACAAGCCGAAGGTACGCCACACTTCCGTAAACGCGGAATAGACGATCGGCATCATCGGCCCCTGGGTATAGAAGAAGTCGCGGTACAGCACCTTTCCTTCGCTGACCAGGTTGGCCGCGTAGAGATACCAGCCCTCGTCCTGATTTAGCCCCCCCATCCACACCGCGGCCGTACCCAGCACGACAAACGCCAGGAGCCCCAGAACGGGATATGCCTTCGAAACCTTCATGTTCCCACCTCCAGCGAAGGATTGACATCCACCTTCATCGGTTCGGCCACGACGCTCCCGCGGTAGTACGCGAGCGCCGCGATCATCGCGCCGTTGTCGCCCGTGTACTTGGGCTTGGCCATCAAAAGCGGCACCTCCGCCTCGCCCGCCACCGCCTTCAGCAGCTCGCGGATACGGGAATTGAGCGAAACGCCGCCGCCCAAGATCAACGAACGGTAACGCCGTCGCTTCAGCGCACAGCGCGTCCGATCGGCGAGCGCCCCGGCAATCGCTTCCTGATAGCTCGCCACCACCCGCGCCACCTCGCTCGTCACCTCGTAGCCGCCGAAATCCCGCACCTCGTCCTTCGCCGCCAACAATTCCGGATGCTGCTGCACATACCTCAGGAGCGCCGTCTTGAGTCCCGAGAACGACACGCACAATTCCGCCGAAAGCCCCGAGAGCGCCGCCACGCCATCCCGCGGCCGGCCCTTCGGAAAAGGAATCAGGGAATCGTTCGATTGTCCGATTGTCCGATTGTCCGATTTCGCGGCGACAAGATAAGCCCGTGATATCCGATCCATCTTGAGTCCGCCCGGATAGCCGAGCCCCAAGAGCTTCGCCGCCTTGTCGAAGGCCTCGCCCGCCGCATCGTCAAGCGTCTCGCCGACCACCTCGTACCGACCCATCTCCGGCATATCGACCCACAGCGTGTTGCCACCCGAAACCGCCAGCCCCAACGCAGGGAAGGCATCCTCCACCCGCGGCAAACCGGACACATCCTCGCCCGCATCGAAAAGGAAGGGGCTATGCAGATGCCCTTCAATGTGATTGACCGGCAGCAACGGCACTCCCAGCGCCTTCGCCAGTCCCTTCGCGGCATTCAAACCCACGATCAGCGCCGGCGAAAGCCCCGGCCCATAGGTGACGGCGACCGCGTCGATGGTCTGGCGGTTCGACGGTTCGGCTTGTTCGAATTGCCGAATGGCCTCCCCGACGACCTGCGAAATCTTCTCGACATGCGCCCGAGAGGCGATCTCCGGCACTACGCCGCCATACGGCTGGTGCAGGGGGATCTGGGTATAGACCACGTTCGAGAGGACTTCGCGCCCGTCACGCACGACCGCCGCCGCCGTCTCGTCACAACTCGTCTCGATACCCAGGATGTTCATCAAACCTTGCTCCTCCACCTTTCACCTACACCTGCTCACTACCAGAACTTCCACCACGGATTGTCCTTCGGCGCCACGCCACCCGATTCCTGATAGAGTTCCCGAATGCGCTGGGAGCCGGCCGTCTCCGGGTCGCGCACCACCTCGCGCTGATGGAACTTCAGCTCCTGCGGCACCGACCAGAACTCGCTGCGGATGAAGTTGTCGGGATCGACGCGGTGAAGCACCACCACGACGCCGTTCGTCATCACCGAGATGATGGGTTTGGTGATCTTCATCATCGGCCCCAGATCCACCGAATGCCAGCGGTAGTCGCCCGTCCCCGAATCCTGCGCCTTCAGGAAGAGGTGTTCGCTCCCCTCGCGGCTCCAGGAGACGAGTTCGAATTCGCGATTGAGCCCGGGGTGGTTCGCATACATCTGCAAGGCACTCGTCACCTTCATGCCCGGCACGACGGAGAAGGCGCGGAGCTGACCTTCGTAACGGACTCCACGGTGGACGAGGACCGGTTTCGCAAAATAGTCGCCGGCATTACGGAGACCGTAATGATCGTCGAGGAACACCTCCAGCTTCTGCGCTTCGTTGGGCCGCAGGTAGAAGTCGGCCACGAACGGCCGCTTGGTCGCCCTCTCCAACTGGTGATGATCATGGTGATAGACCTCGATGAAGAAGACGTCATCGTCTGCGCGACCTTCGACCCGCACCGTCCGCGGCGAAAGATTCGCCACCTCCACCACGCCGCGGATGCGCTCGCCGATGAGGAAATTGGCGGTATCGAGCTTCAGGGAGACGGTGATCTCGCTGGTAGCGCCCGTCGCCACCGCTCCCCAACCGAGCAGGCAGATCAACATTGACTTCTTCATCGCTCAACCCCCTCTTCTATCTCCAACCCGTCATACGCCGGCAACACCTTCGTGCCCGCCAGTTTCCGAAGCCATTCCTCATGCGTCAGATCGTGACACAGGTGGACGAGCAACGCCCGCCTGGGGGCGATCTCGCGGATATAATCGAGTGCGCGCTTCAGCGACAGGTGCGTCGGATGCTCGCGCTCCCGCAGGCAATCGAGCACCAGCGTATCCACCCCGCGAAGACGCGCAATCGTCTCCGCCGGCAGTTCGTGGCAGTCGCTCGCATAGGCGAGCGAGCCCCCCTTCTCGGGCTTGAGCAGATAACCGCAACACGGGAAGCCGTGTTCCACGCGAAAGCGCTCGACGCGCACGTCGCCCAGCATGAAGACATCGTCCGTATCGAAGGAAATCTGCGGGCGGAAAAGCCCCTTCTCGCCGCCCTTCTCGCCGATATAGGGAAAGATGTGGTGCATCTGTTCGGCGGTCTCTGCCATCGCATAGCAGGTAAGCGGCTTGCCAACAATCCGGAAGGTGCGCCCGTTGGCGCCCGGTTCGTCGGGCCGACAGGCAACCTTAGTGCCGTTCAAGGTATTGAAGCGCCGCACGTCGTCGAAACCGGCGATATGATCCATATGCGCGTGAGTGATGACGACTGCATCCACCTTGTCGATGCCGTACTCGACGCACGCAAGCCGCATCTCGGGAGGAGTGTCGATCAGAAACGCCGTCTTTTCCGTACGCACATAAGCGCCGCAGCGGCGACGGCGGTCTCGCGGATCGGCCGAGGTGCAGACCTTGCAGGTGCAGCCGATCTGCGGCACCCCCACGCTCGTCCCTGTTCCGAGAAACCTGAATTTCACTGGCTCGCTCGCCCTTTTCGAGAACACCTCACTCGCGATTCCCGGCAACGATCATCATCAGCGCCACCACCGCGATGACGGAGACGCCCAGCATCGTACACCCGATTGCCACCGCACCCGCAACACCGCCGATGCCGTAGATGAGATAGCCGCAGCCGAAGAGGCAACTCCACACCGCAAGGCACCCGCACGCCATCGAGAGGAGCCCGCGCGGCACTTCCGCCGCATCCGCCCGCACCTTCGCGTAGAAGGCCTTGAGGAGTTCCTCGGGCTCGCGAGGCGTCAGGAAGGTGACCAACAGCCAGCCGACCGTCGTCACGGCGACGCCGATAAGGAGCTTCCACGCCGAGAGATTCAGCCACTCGGCGCGCCAGCCGCTCGTCAGATAGTCCGTCAGCCCGCACGCGCCCGCGCCCCACTGGAAGAAGCAGGCGACCGCGAACGAGATGACCATCGCCGAGATTTCGCTCCAGGCATTGATGCGCTTCCAGAACCAGCGCAGGAGATACAGGAGGCCCGTGCCCGCGCCGACCTGCAGCATGAGGTCGAACCCGCCCTTCGCGTTCTCGAGCGCCAGCGCCGTAAAGGCGGTGAGGATCATCAGCGCCACCATCGAAAGCCGCCCCACCAGCACCTGCTTCCGCGGCGAGGCGTTCTTGTTCACGAAGCGCACGTAGAAGTCCTGCACCAGATAGGAGCTGCCCCAGTTGAGCTGGGTGGCGATCGTGGACATGTAGGCCGCCACGAGCGAGGCGACCACCAGCCCCAGCCATCCGACGGGAAGCTTGGCGACCATCGCGGGATAGGCCATGTCGTTGCAGACGTACTTGGCGGCCGAGGCGGGAAGCGAGGCGCGGAGCGCATCCATATCGGGAATGATGACAATCGAGGCGAGCGCCACGATGAGCCACGGCCAGGACCTGAGCGCGTAATGGAGGAAGTTGAAGAGCAAGGTCGCCCCCACGGCATGGCTTTCGTTCTTCGCCGAGAGCATCCGCTGGGCGATATAGCCGCCGCCGCCTGGTTCGGCGCCCGGATACCAGGTGGCCCACCACTGGACGGCGATTGGCAGGATGAAGATGGTCATCAGCGCCGACTTCCACCCGGGGCCGGAAAAGGCAGGCAAAAGCGACATCTTGTCCTGTACCGCGGGATTCGCGAACAGCACCTTCAAAGTACCCGTCCCCTCGGGACCGCAGAGCTTGACACTGAAATAGGCGGCCGCCACCGCCCCCACCATCGCCACGGTGTACTGGTAGAAGTCGGCCCAGATCGAACCGGTAAGCCCGCCGAGCGTCGAATAGACGCCCACGGCGACGAGCGCGATGACCAGCGTCTTCACCGGCGAAAAGCCGAAGATCACCGCTCCGATCTTGATGGCGGCGAGCGAAACGGTGCCCATGATGACGACATTAAAAAAGAGCCCCAGATAGATCGCACGGAATCCGCGCAAGGCGCCGGCGGGCTTGCCCGCATAGCGGATCTCGTAGAAGCCGAGGTCGGTATTGAGGGCCGAGCGGCGCCAGAGCTTCGCATAGACGAAGACCGTGAGCATGCCCGTCAGCAGGAACGCCCACCACGCCCAGTTGCCCGCCACCCCCTGCTGCCGGACGATGTCGGTGACGAGGTTCGGCGTATCGCAAGAGAAGGTGCAGGCGACCATCGAGACGCCGAGGAGCCACCACGGCATCGAACGACCGGAAAGGAAGAAGTCCTCCGCGCTCTTGGAGGCGCGCTTCGCGGCCCAGACGCCGATGACGACGACCGAGAGCAGAAAGCCGACGATGATCGCATAATCGACGGGCTTGAGGATACTGGTGAACGTTTGCATGTCGTGGTTTTCCTTAGTTAGTGATTAAATTCAGACGACCGGCCGGATGTACTTCGCCTTGACGGCCCGCCAGAGGACTACACAGAACGCCGAAAGCGGAATCGCGAGGAGCATTCCGAGCACCGGACCTAAGACCGTCGCCCAGAAGAAGAAGCTGAAGATCACGCCCGCGTAACCGAGCCCCGTGCGATTACCCTGGATCTTCGGGGTGATGAAATAGCCGTCGAGAAACTGCCCGGCCGCCCAAACCGCAAGCACGAGGAGAAGCCGGGTCATCGACCCGCCGGCGGAGAAGTAGGCCAGCGGCAGCGCCACCGGGAGGCACATAACCGACCCGAAAAGAGGAATCAAGTTGAGGACACCGAGCGTGAAGCCAATCAAGAAACCATAGGGAAGCCCCACTAACCAGAAACCCGTCCCGTACATCACTCCCTCGATAAGGCAGATCACCGTCTGCCGCTGGAAGAACGAAACGAGGATATCGATGAAGGCATCGATCTGTTCGGCCAGAAAATCGCGCGTCTCCGGCTTGAGAAACGGCAGGGAAGAGACGATCTCGCCGCCGCGCCGATCCTTGGTCATCAGAAAGAAGACGAAGAAGATAAGCGTGACCAGCGCCGAGACGATGCCCGCGAGGCATTTGAGCGCGCCCGTCCCCGCCTTCATCGCCGCGCCGCCGTAATTGGTGTATAGCTCGCCGAGCTGCGTATAGGGAACGCCGAAATGGTCGAGGAGCGAGCGGAGCTTCGGAAAGGTGGAATGAAACCAGGCGAGGACCTGGGCGACGAGATCCGGCCCCTGCCTAACCAAATTGGCGAGCTGATCGACAATCACCGCTCCGGCATACCACAGGAGCAGCGAAAGCGGCACGAAGACCGTCAACAACAGCATGATGAGCGCCAGCGACGGATTCCGCACGAGATGCCTCCACCATCGGTAATAGGGCTTGAAGAATAGCGCCAGGAAGAAGCCGACGATGACGGGGACGAGCGCAGGCGAGGCGAAGGCCAGCAATTTCAGCACTCCCCAGGCCACCAAGGCGACAAAGGCCAAGACGATGGCGAAAGCAACGACCGTAAGTCCGCTTGCCACGGTCTTCCGCTGGTTTTCAGAAAACTCAATCATGTGAGTAATTATACCAAAAATCGCCAGCGCCAGCGCAAAAAACGCCTTTCGGCCATCAAAGCACGCTTTGGAAAAATCAGCCCCGTCCCTGCGGCATCGTGTAGCCGTTGAACTTGCGCGTGTTGTAAAGCGCCTGCTTCGGATCGACCGAGAGCCCCATCGCCTTGCGGATGGCGAGAATGTCCCTGACGAACCGGGGCTGGAGCTGATTGATCTTGCCGCCGTGCCCCGAGGCCAGCAGAAGCACCTGGCAGTAGGCGTCGGCGTTTTCGGCGAACCACTCCGCCTCCTCGATGTCGCGCCCGCCGCAGACGATGCCGTGGTTGGCCATGAAGACCACATTCGACTTCTTCGCCGCCTCGGCGACGGTCTCCGCGACCGCGTCGGTCCCCGGCGTCGCATAAGGCGCGAGCGGAATCTGCGAAAGGAAGATGTCGGCTTCGGGGTTGATGCCGTTCGGCGGCACCATGCCCGAGAAGAGGAAGGCGTTGCAGTGCGGCGGGTGGCAGTGCATGCAGGCATCCATCCCCGCGGCCTTCATCATCGCGATATGCACCTTCACTTCGCTCGTGCGCGGACGATAGCCGCAGAGCTGCCCCGCGTTCATATCGACGAGGCAGATGTCCTCGCGCTTCATGAAGCCCTTGCAGCAGAGGGTGGGCGAACAGAGGACGAGATCCTCGCCAACACGCACCGAGAGATTGCCGCCGTTGCCGTCGGTATAGCCCTTCGCGTAGATGCGCCGCCCCATTTCGCAGATCTGGTCCTTGACGGCGTTGATCTTCGGCGAGTTGAAGAACCGGTCGAGTTCCCTGCGGGTCTTCGGCTGAGGTCCGTTGCGCCAATCGTAGGCACGGTTCACGAGCGGCGGATTGATGTAGAGTTTCTTGTCCATGACATTCACCTCGTTGCTGACTGAAGAATGGTCGGGGCGAGAGGATTTGAACCTCCGACATTCTGCTCCCAAAGCAGACGCACTACCAGGCTGTGCAACGCCCCGCGAAATTCAGCGGGTATTATACCAAAAATTCAGCAATGCCGGAGGACGACCGCCGTCCTTGCGGGGAGATAGAGCTTGATTTCCTGCACCAGTTCCCCATGCGCCTCGACGAGCGACGGAGCAAAGACCTGTCCGGGCGCGATGCGCCCCTGCCCGCCGAAGCGTTGCTCGTCGGTATCGAAGAGATGCCGCCAGTCGGAAGCGGGCGGCACCATGATGCCATAGTTGGTGAAGGAACGGGTGGGATTGAAGTTAAAGACAAAGATAAGGTCGCCGCGCACGAACGCCAACACCTTGTCGGGCTCGTTGTCGGCTAGCTTCGTCGGTCGCGCCTGCACGCCCTCGCCGCCGAAGATGCATTTCGCCTTCCGCAGCGCGGCAATCATCTCCTCGTCGAAATCGGCAAGTCCCTTGAAACGCAGGTTCGGATCGTCACGGAGCGACCACTGGCGCCGCGCATGGTGATAGGAGTTGCCGTTCCCCTCGCGCGGGAAGTCGATCCACTCGGGGTGGCCGAACTCGTTGCCCATGAAGTTGAGGTAACCGCCGCCGTTCAAGGCGGCCGTCGCCAGCCGCGCCATCTTGTGAAGCGCAATCGCCCGCTCCACCTCCAGCCCGTTCTGCCCCTGCGCCATCCCCCAGTAGATCGCCGCGTCCGCGAGCGTAAAGAAGAAGGTCTTGCCGCCGACAAGCGCTTGATCGTGGCTTTCCACATAGGAAATCACCTTCTCCTCGGCGCGACGATTCGTAAGCTCGTAGTAAAGCCCGCCCATCGGCCAGTGGTCATCGGAGACCTTCTCCGCCAGTTTAAACCAGAAGTCCGGCTCGCCCATCGCCATCCGGTAATCGAAGCCGATGCCGCAGTCCTCCACGTGCGCCGCGACGCCCGGCATCCCCGAGACGTCCTCGGCGATCGTGATCGCCCCCGGATGGGATTCGTGGATGACGCGGTTCGCCATCTGGAGGTAGGCCCAGGCGTCGTCATCCATCGAACCGTTGAAGTACATCCCGTAGTCGGTGAAGGCGTCGCCAAGCCCGTGATTCCAGAAGAGCATCGAAGTGATGCCGTCGAAGCGGTAGCCGTCGAAGCGGTACTCGTCGAGCCAGAACCGGCAGTTGGAGAGCAGGAAATGAAGGACGTTCGTCTTGCCGTAGTCGAAGCAACGGCTGTCCCAGGCCGCATGCCACCCCTTGGGCCCGGAATGGAAATACTGGTAGTCGGTGCCGTCGAAACGCGAAAGCCCATCGCGCTCATTCTTGACGGCGTGGGAATGAACGAGATCCATGATCACCCTGAGACCCATCCCGTGCGCCGTATCGATAAGCGACTTAAGATCATCGGGCGTGCCGAAGCGCGAGGACGCGGCGAAGAAGCTGGATACATGGTAACCGAAGCTCCCGTAGTAGGGATGCTCCATAATCGCCATCAGCTGGACGACATTGTAGCCCGCCTGCTTCACCCGCGGCAGGACCTGGTCGCGAAACTCGGCGTAAGTAGCCACCTTCTCCTCTTCCGAACCCATTCCGACATGGGCCTCGTAGATATAGGGAACGAAGGCCTGCCGCTTTGCCGACGGCGAAGGATGCCGCCAGTGATAGGGCGTGGCGGGACGATAGACCTGAGCCGAAAAGAGATTCGTCTTCGGATCCTGCACCACATAGCGCGCATAAGCGGGGATGCGTTCGCCGTGCCCGCCTTCCCAGCGCATCTCCAGCCGGTAATTCTGCCCGTGACGGACAAGGTCTCCCGGGACCGTCACCTCCCAGACGTCGGAACGCGGAATGCGGCGGAGCTCGAAGCGCGGGTCGATCTGCCAGGCCGAAAAGTCGCCGACGAGCCACATCGAAGTGGCGTTCGGCGCCCATTCGCGGAAAGTCCACGTCTGCGTGTCCTCGTGAAAGTGAAGACCGTAGTATTCGTGGGCCGCGGCCCATTCGGCCAACGGCTGATCGCCGGCGAGTTCGCGCGCCCGGGCGAAGGCGTGATCAGCACGGCCGCGAATCGCGGTCTCGAACGGTTTCAGGTACGGGTCATCCAAAAGATGCGTCATAAAATTCCTCCTGACTGAAACCATTATACCAAACGGCGAGGAAAAATGGGAGCCGAATCATTCCTCCGCCCGCAGGTAGCGGAGGAGCTCGTCAAAGCGGTTGAGGCGCACGGCATAGCGGGAATCGCGGAGCACTCCGAAGCCGAAGGCGCAGAAGGCGCCCTTCACCCCGGCATTCGCCGCACAATCCATGTCCGTCCAGTTGTCACCCACCATCCAGTCGTGCGCGGAGAGCCGATGGCCGCGGAGTCGCGCGGCGCACTCCCGGAGCGGCTTCGCGCTCGGCTTCATCTCGTCACAGTCGCCGCCCGCGATGACGGCCGCGCCGAAAAAGCGCGACAGCCCGAAATGCTCCAGAATCGCGCGCGTCGCGAAATTCGGCTTCGCGGTATTGATCCCCATCAGCCAACCGCGGTCATGAAGCTCCGCCAGCGTCGAACGGACCCCGGGGTAGAGCGCGCAGTTTTCCAGCATATGCTCGGCGTAATGGCTGCGGAAGATCTCCCAAAGCGTTTCCGTCTCGCCCGCGCGTTCGGGAATCGCGTGGGCGAGGAGATGTTTCGCCCCCTGACCGACATGGGCGAGAATCTCGTCCATCGGCTTCTCCAGGAGCCCCAGGTCACGGCGGGTGTGGTTGACGGTCGCGGCAAGATCGGCACGGGAGTCGATGATCGTCCCGTCCATGTCGAAAAACGCCGCGTTCATCAGCGCACGACGAAATTGACCATCCGCTTCGGGACGGCGATCACCTTGACGATCGTCTTGCCTTCGAGGAACTTCGCGACATCCGGATTCGCCTTCGCCGCCTGCTCCATCTCCGCCGGCGTCGCCGCGAGCGGCACCGTGACGCGCCCCCGGAGCTTTCCGAGGACCTGCACGGGGATCTCGATCTCGTCCTCGACGAGCGCCTGCGGGTCGAACGCGGGCCACGGCTCGTAAGCGAGCGTATCCGCGTGCCCGAGGAAGGACCACAGCTCTTCGCCGAGATGCGGCGCAAACGGCGCGAGACAGAGGACGAACTTTTCGAGATACTCCTTCGGGAGTTCGCCCGCCTGCTTCGCAAAATCCTCCGCCTCGTTGATATAGACCATCATCGCGGAGATGCCGGTATTAAACGCCATCGCCTCCAGGTCGTCCCCGACCTTCTTGATCATCGCGTTAAGCGACTTCGCCTCCTGCTTCGTCATCGCGCGGCCGCTCGTCTTCGTCTCCGTGACGAGCTTGTTCGCGCGCTTGAGGAAACGGTGGACTCCCTCGACGCCCTTCGTGGACCAGGGCTTCACGGCCTGCAGGGGACCCATAAACATCTCGTAGAGCCGGAGCGAATCGGCGCCGTAGTCACGGATGACATCATCGGGATTGACCACGTTCTTGAGCGACTTCGACATCTTCGCCGGAAATTCGGTCAGCTCTTCCGGCTCTCCGCCCTCTTCCGCGCCGAACGCCTTGCCGTCCTTCCACTCGATCTTGTCCATAGGAACCAAGACCCCGCGCTTCGTCTTATAGGCCATCCCGAGGATCATTCCTTGGTTGACGAGCCGCTGGAACGGCTCGGCCGTGGGAACGAGCCCGAGATCGAAAAGAACCTTGTGCCAGAACCGCGCGTAAAGGAGGTGCAATACCGCATGCTCCGCGCCGCCCACGTAGAGATCGACCGGGAGCCACTTCTTCAGGAGCTCCGGATCGGCGAACTGCTTGTCGTTCAAGGGGTCGATGTACCTAAGATAGTACCAGCAGCTTCCCGCCCACTGCGGCATCGTGTTCGTCTCGCGGACACCCTTCTTGCCCGTCTTCGGATCGACGACATTCACCCACCCCTCGGCCTTCGCCAAGGGCGGCTCTCCCGTCCCCGTGGGCTTGTAGTCCTCCAGCTCAGGCAAGGTCAGCGGCAAATCCTGCTCATCGACGAGCGTCTCAGTGCCATCTTCCCAGTGGATGACCGGGAACGGCTCGCCCCAATAGCGCTGACGCGAAAAGAGCCAGTCGCGGAGCTTATACTGCGTCTTCGCCTTGCCGACACCCTTTTCCTCCAGCCACGCGATCATCTTCTTCCTGGCATCGTCAACGGAGAGCCCCGTCAGGAAACCCGACGACACCATCACGCCAGTCGCGATATCCGTAAACGCCGCGTTCGCCGTGTAGGGGACGGGATCCGGCGAAGCCGTCTTCGCCGCCTCGGAATCCGCCGCGGCGACGACCTGCACGATCGGGAGATCGAACACCTTCGCGAAATCGAAGTCGCGCTCATCGTGCGCGGGAACGGCCATGATCGCGCCCGTACCATACGTCGCAAGCACATAGTCGGAGATGAAGATCGGAATCTCGGCATTGTTCACCGGGTTGACGCCCGTGACGCCCTCGAGCTTCACGCCCGTCTTCTCCTTGTTGAGCTCCGTGCGCTCAAGATCGCTTTTCGACGCGGCCTTCTTCTGATATTCCCTCACCGCATCGGCGTTCTTGATCAAACCCGCATCCAGCCACTCCTCAACCAGCTTATGCTCGGGCGAGAGCACCATATAGGTCGCCCCGAAAAGCGTGTCGCAGCGCGTGGTATAAACGGTGATTTTACCCTCCGCGCCCTTCACGCCGAAATCGACGAGCGCCCCGGTGGACTTGCCGATCCAGTTGCGCTGCATCTCCTTGATGCCCTCGGGCCAGTCGAGCGTATCCAGGTCCTTCAAAAGCCGCTCGGCGTATTCGGTGATCTTGAGCATCCACTGGCGCATGGGCTTGCGGATGACGGGGTGGTTGCCGCGTTCCGACCGGCCGTCGATCACCTCCTCGTTCGCGAGCACCGTGCCGAGCGCAGGGCACCAGTTGACCGGCACTTCGGCCACATACGCGAGCCCCTTCTTGTAAAGTTGCTCGAAAATCCACTGCGTCCACTTGTAGTACTTGGGATCGGTCGTGTTGACCTCGCGGTCCCAGTCGTAGGAGAAGCCGAGCGCGCGGACCTGCTCGCGGAAGCGGTCGACATTCTTCATCGTCGTAACGGCGGGATGCGTCCCCGTCTCGACGGCGTACTGCTCGGCCGGCAGGCCGAAGGCGTCCCACCCCATCGGATGAAGGACATTAAAACCCTTCATCCGCTTGTAACGGCAGAGGATATCGGTCGCCGTATATCCTTCGGGGTGACCCACGTGAAGCCCCGCTCCCGACGGATACGGGAACATATCCAGGCAATAGAACTTAGGTTTCTCGGGCTGGCGGGCCTCCCCATTCTCGGGCTGGCGGGCCTCCGCGCCCGCATCCGTCTTAAACGTCTTGTTCTCTAACCAGTACTTCTGCCACTTCTTCTCGATGGCGGAGAAATTATAGTCACTCATGCTTTCTTTGCGTCCTCGGCGTTGTCGGCGATCGCCTTTGCGATAAGCCCGGACACGTCGTTGGTCGCCGCAGCGACGCCGGCTTTGACGGCGTAGTAAATGGCCTTATGCGAAGAACTGCCGTGGGCGATGATGACCGCTCCCGGAACTCCGAGAAGCGGCGCGCCGCCATAGACCTCGGGATCCAGCTGCTTCTTGAGCGCGTGGAACGCGCCCTTGAGCAGCAATGCGCCGAGGATCCTGAACGGCCCGCGCAGGCACTCCTGCTTGAGGCGCGTGACAATGGCCTTCGCAATCGACTCAGTGGTCTTCAAAACCACATTGCCGACGAACCCGTCGCAGACGGCCACGTCGATATGACCCTTGTAAAGGTCTTTGCCCTCGATATTGCCGACGAAATTGAGATCCCGTGCCTCCTTCAGCAACGGGAAGGTCTCCTTCGTCATCTCATTGCCCTTGCAATCCTCGGTACCGATGGACAGCAGCCCCACGGCCGGCGTCTCGCGCTTCAGAACCGCCCGCGAATAGGCGCTTCCCATGATCGCGAACTGGACCAGCCACTCGGGATGGCAGTCCATGTTGGCGCCGGCGTCCAGAACCGTAATCGGCCGCGAGGGCTCGCTCGTCGGGAGGACCGTCGCGATCGCGGGGCGCTTCACGCCCGGGATGCGCCCGAGATTGAGGATCGCGCTCGTCGCCACCGCCCCGGAATTGCCGGCGGAGACGAACGCATCCGCCCGCCCCTCCTTCACGAGACGCATCGCCACGTTGATGGAGCAATCCTTCTTGCGACGCACGGCCTCGACGGCGTGCTCGTCCATCTCGGCGACATCGGGCGCGTGAACGATCTCCAGACGGCCGTTCTCCATCGCCCGCTGCGCGGAATCCTTCAGGTTCGCCGGCAGCTTGTCGAGTTCTGCCTGAATGGCGGAAAGCTGACCGACGAGGAGGATCTTGACGTCGTCAAGCCCCACCGCCGATTCAACCGCACCGACCACAACTTCCGCGGGGGCGTAGTCCCCGCCCATCGCATCAAGTGCAATCCGCGTCATAAAGACAGGAAAAGGTGATTACTTCGCCGCAACTACCTTGCGGCCCTTGTACGTACCGCACTTCGGGCACGCACGATGGGAACGAACCGCCGCACCGCACGCGGGGCAGGTGGAAACCTGGGCGATGATGGGCTTTTCAAGCGAGGCGACACGCTGACGCTTGCGCATTTTCGAAACGCGATTCTTAGGACTTGCCATTGCTTTTTCTCCTTGTTACTTCAAACTGTCGAGCACCTTCCACCGATCGTCCGCAGGCATCGCTGCCTTTTGTTCGACTCCCGGGCAGGTCTCGTCGCAGACCGGGTATGTCGGTAAGGTGAGTATTATACTCTCTCTGATTTCATCCGTCAAATCGACCTCCGGGTCGTTTTCGGGAATCTCGAAGGACTGGGTGAAATCCTCCACCTTGACGGTAGTGTCGAAATCCTTCCCGCAACGCGAGCAGACGAGGTCGAAATCCTGCTCCAACCGGCCGCGCACCAAGAGTTCCGTGCCGAAGACCTGGGCGGAAAGGTGATACCGCACGCCGCCGAAGGGTTTGACGAGCGTCTCGTCGATATCCACGCAATCAATCTCGCCCTCCAGCTCCTCTCCCTCGGGATCGAGCCGCGAAGCGTCAATGATCAGCTTGTCGTCATCCTTCTGCATTTGCCGAATATGATAACATTTATATTATCACGACGCAACAGTAGCCGGCGAACTTGCCCGACTTCGGCGGGAAGTAGAGATAAACCCTGTACCGACCGGCCTCCGCCGTCGGAATCAGCACCGTCGAGCACGAAGCGGAATAAGTGATGTCCTTCTGCTTCTTCGTGTCGTATCCCGTGACGAACGTCCCCTTCGCCGTCACCGCGCCACTGGAGCCGATGGTGAGCGTCACGCCCTCAATCGTCACCTTCTTCCCCTTCAAGTCCTTCGCCAGCGTCTTGAGCGGCTCTTCCTTCCATCCGTTCCGCCATGCTTCCCACATCGTTGACGCGGCGTCCTCGCCGCGTGCACCATAAGCAACCACACCACTTTCCGTCACCTCAATCTCGTTGGTCATCACAAGCTTCCCGCTCTTGCCGATTAGCGTTGCGTGGTACGCCTCGCGCTCCGCGTCAAACGCATCGAACGACGCCGCGCTGAGCGTCCACGTAAGCCCCTCGCTCATCCACTTGCCGCTGATCTTGCCCACATTGCTGACCGTGAGCTGCACCAGCCCATTCTCGCCACCCCTGCCCTCCGTAGCCATGGCGTAGGAGGGGCCATTGAACGTCCCGACCGCCCACGGTCTCATCCCCTCCACAATGAAGGTCGCGCTCGCCTGGTGCGTGACGGACTTCGTCTTGCCGTTCACCATCTCCTTCACGGTCTTCTTGAAGTAAACCGTGTTCGTACAGGCCTTGGTCGGGATGCCGTAAACGGTATTCGCCGCGGTCTTGACTTGCTTCGTCTTCGAGTCGAGAATGTCCTTCGCCGTCCACTTGAGTCCGCTCGGAAGTCCACTTGCCGTGCAACCCGCCGCCGCGTCGATTTGCTCCTCGGCCGCAACGCCGACGTAGTAGGGCCCGTAGGCGTCCACAATCGGGATGAGGTCGTCGGTGTAGTTGGCGATGTCGAACTCGACCGTCAGCGTCTCCTTGACCTTCGAGTTGAGCCCGCTCGTGACGGTCACCTCCGCGACGTAGTGTCCCGGCTTCGTGGGCGTTCCCGAAATGACGCCGGTCGCGGCGTCGATCTTGAGTCCCGTCGGCAGCTTCTTCGCCGCGAACTTCGCGGGATACGCGAGTTCGTTCACCGCGACGCGCGCCAAAAACGCCGCGCCGCCCTTCGACACCTCGCTCGGCAGATAGACCGGCTCGCCCAGCGCCTCCACCGTTTGCCCACCGGCGATCAGTTCACCGCCACTCACCAATGTCATCGTCCTGACGGCGTGGACGTCCCCGTCCACGCCATCAATCCTCAACAAGACATTGACCGCCGGCGAGGTCTTCGTCTGCTTGATCGTCACCGGCACATACACGAAGCCGTCGCCCATCACCAACTGCGCGGACGCGCTCACCTTCGCGCCGCTCTCCCAGTTCCCGGCGATCTTCACGACGCCCTTCGCCTGCACATTCAGTTGCAACCTCAAAGCAGACGACTCTCCTGTCTGGTAGGGCGCGACCGCCGGGCGCGCCGTAGCGATCGTCACGCTCCACTTCCCCTTATAATCCTCCAAATCCGTCACCATCTTGTCATCCTTGGTGCCCATGCCGTTCCGTGCGCCGAAGATCGCATATTCGCCCCATTCGCCATCCATGCCATTCGCACCAACCTTCACCCCGAACTCCGGCACGGGGCATCCCTTCGTCGTACATTTCAGCCCCGTCACCTCTCCCTCGACCGTCACTTCCCCCTTCGAATAGCTCCACTTCTTCCCGTTCGCATCCGTCACCGTCGCCGTCGCGGTGATGTTCGTCGTCACCGTCACCGTCTTCGTCACCCGATCCGTTGTCTTCTTCACCACCTGTTTCGTCGTCTTCACCTGCACCACGCCAAGGAGGTTATAGTCCTCGTCAATCAAATACCCGTCATACGTATTCGCCACCGTCGCGGAAAAATCGGCGTCCTCCATCCAAGTCGTTGCCGTACCGTCCCAGACCGCGTACAAGTTGACAACTCCATCGGCCTCCGCCGTCAGATTGCTGACCGCCTCGCCGTCCGCATACACGACCCCGCCAACGGCCGACGTCGCCCATCCCAAGAACTCGCACCCCGCCCGCGTGAATCCATTCGACGTCAGCCCCTGTTCCTCATCATACAAGAACGCCTGATCCGCCATCGTCCCCTCGCCGCCGTTGGCGTTGAACTTCACCGTGTACTCGTTCGCCGCCCAGACCGCGTAGAGCGTCACCACGCCACCATCAACATCGGTCAGGTTCTTCACGCTCTCACCATCCGGTAGGGCGCGACCGCCGGGCGCGCCGACAACCCACCCCGCAAATGTATAGCCAGTCCGCGTGAACGCACACGCCGTCAGCGCCTTCTCCGCGTCATACGTCATCGGCTGATCGGGCATCGAGCCCTCACCTCCCTGTCCGGGGTTAAAGTCAATCACATAGTTGTTCGGCGTCCACTTCGCATACAGCGTCACCGTGCCGGAGGCGGCCAGGTTCTTGACCGCCGCCCCATTCGCGTACTTGACCGTACCGCCCGCGCTCGTCGCCCATCCCGCGAACGTATAGCCCTTCCGCGTAAACGCACACGCCGTCAGCGCCTTCTCCGCGTCATACGTCATCGGCTCGTCCGCCATCGTCCCTTCGCCGCCATTGGCGTTGAACCTCACCGTGTAGGCGTTTGGTGTCCACACGGCATACAGCGTCACCACGCCACCATCAACATCCGTCAGGTTCTTCACGCTCTCACCGTCTGGTAGGGCGCGACCGCCGGGCGCGCCGACAGCCCACCCCACAAACGAATAGCCAGTCCGCGTAAACGCACACGCCGCGAGCGCCTTCGCCGCGTCATATGTCATCGCCTGATTCGCCATCGACCCGCTGCCGCCGTTGGCATTGAACTTCACCGAATAGGAGATCGCCGTCCACTTCGCATACAGCGTCACGACACCCGAAGCCGCTATCGATTTAATTGCCGCCCCGTCCGCATAGGCGACCCCGCCTTTGGCGCTCGTCGCCCACCCAGCGAAAGCGTATCCGTCGCGCGTAAAGGAGTTGAAGGACAGCTGCTTCGACACCCCGTAAGTGCAATCCATGTCGGACATCTCGCCTTCGCCGCCGTTGGCGTCGAATCTCACGGTGTACGGATTGGCGGACCATTGCGCGTAAAGCGTGACCAGCCCGTCCGCCTCCGCCGTCAGATTGGATGCGCTTCCACCATCCGCAAAGGCAACCGCACCCTTCGCACTCCTTGCCCAGCCCACGAAGGAATGCCCGACGCGCGTGAAGCAATTCAAATACAGGTCCTGCTCCTCGTCATATAGGAACTCCTGATCGGACATCGCCCCTTCGCCGCCATTGGCGTTGAACCTCACCGTGTACTCGTTCGCCGCCCAGACCGCATAGAGGTCGTATTCGCCATCCACCTCGTCCGTCAGGTTCGACACCACGACGCCATCGTAGAACAACACCTCCTCCAGCTCGCCCTCGTCATCGGTCCAGCCGAGGAACGTGTACCCCGTCCGCGCAAAGAGGTTGGCGTACAGCGCCATCTCCTCGTCATACGTCATCGGCTGGTCGGACATCATCCCCTCGCCGCCCTGCCCTGGGTTAAAGTCAATCACATAGTTATTCGGCGTCCACTTCGCATAGAGCGTCACCGTGCCGCCGGCCGTTGCCGTAAGGTTCTTGACCGTCGCGCCATTCGCATACTTGACCGCGCCGCCCGCGCTCGTCGCCCATCCCGCGAACGTATAGCCCTTCCGCGTGAACGCACACGCCGTCAGGGCCTTCGCCGTATCATAGGTCATCGACTCATTGGCCATCGTCCCCGACCCGCCATTCGCATCAAACTTCACCGAATAAGCATTCGCCGTCCACTGCGCGAAGAATGTGACCGCAGCGGTAATGACGGTGTCAGCCGAAACCTGAGTTCCACCCGATGCAGCCGTGAACCAACCGACGAGCGTCCATCCCGTACGAGTGGCCGACGGCAACGCCCCGACCTGCGCATCCGTCAGGACACTACGGCTTGCCTCGGACGGTGTTCCGCCATTTCCGTCAAACGAAACGGCGTTCGCCCCCGCCTGCCAGACGGCATACAGCGTCACCACGCCGTTGGCCTCTGCCGTCAGACTCGTCACCGAAGCCCCGTCCGCATACACGACAGGTCCCTTCCCGCTCGTCGCCCAACCCGCAAAAGCATACCCTTTTCGCGTAAAGGCATTCACCGTCAGCAACCTTTCCGCCCCATAAACGCAACCAAGATCCGTCATCGTCCCCTGTCCGCCGTTGGCATTGAACCGAACGGTGTTCGGATTCGCCGTCCAGACGGCATACAGCGTCACCACGCCGTCGGCCTCCGACGTCAGATTGCTGACAGCTTCACCGTCCGCATACGCCGTACTGTCCGCGCCCTCGCGAACAGCCCATCCCGCAAAGGAGTGTCCGACGCGCGTGAAGCAATTCAAATACAGGTCCTGCTCCTCGTCGTACAGAAACGCCTGATCGGACATCGTCCCTTCGCCGCCGTTGGCGTTGAACCTCACCGTGTACTCGTTCGCCGCCCAGACCGCGTAGAGGTCGTATTCGCCGTCCACCTCATCCGTCAGGTTCGACACCACGACGCCATCGTAGTACAGCACGTCCTCCAGCTCGCCCTCGTCATCGGTCCAGCCGAGGAACGTGTACCCCGTCCGCGCGAAGAGGTTCAGGTACAGCGCCTCTTCCTCGTCATATGTCATCGGCTGGTTGGACATCGACCCCGTGCCGCCCTGTCCGGGATTGAAGTCAATCACATAGTTGTTCGGCGTCCACTTCGCGTACAGCGTCACCGTGCCACCGGCCGTTGCCGTCAGGTTCTTGACCGTCGCGCCATTCGCGTACTTGACCACGCCGCCCGCGCTCGTCGCCCATCCCGCAAACGCATAGCCCTTCCGCGTAAACACACACGCCGTCAGCGCCTTGGCGACATCATACGTCATCGGCTCGTCCGTCATCGTCCCTTCACCGCCATTGGCATTGAAAGCGACTGTATAATCATTAACCGACCAATCCGCCGTCACGCTTACGGCACCAGTCATATCCTCCGTGATTGCCGCGGGAGTCCATCCCGTGAAGGTGTATCCTGCACGCGCACTCGGCGCAACGAAGACAAACGCCACCCCTTCCGCGTAAATGTCGGGATTCGAGTGTGTCGCGCCCTGAAGATTGGAATACGTGATTGGGAATGTCCTCCTCTTGAATCCCGACACTGCATCCTTACACTCTGTCGTATCGGAAACGCCGATGGCTTCAACCCAGTACCAGTACGTTGTTCCGCCCTCTGCGGTCGCGTCCAAATATGTACAGCCGTCGGCAGCAGAAAGCATCGCAAGGGCACCGCTGGGCATTTCGTTCGCTGGCGCACGATAGATCTTGTAATTAACCGCCCACGCAAGCCGCCGCCAAGTCAGCTTTACGCCGTCCGTCCCGGATTCGCACGAGACAAACTCCGGCGTCAGCGGACCGAAGTGCGCGGTCACCGACTTCTCGCTGTCCGCCTTGATGCGGACTGGATTCTGCATCGTCTCACCGCAATCACCCGTCCAGTAAAGGAACTCATATCCGTCATCTGGTACCGCGGTCAATTCCACCTCGGAATTCAGCAGACTCGGCACCGCCCCTTCGGCCTTGCCGTGGCCTTCAACCGTCGAATTGACCCGCACAAGAATCCGCGCCTCCTGCGTAATCATGTACGCCTCGCCGGAAATGATGATCTTGCCCGTGCGCGTCTTGCCGGTGTTGTTCTCCTCGTACGTGTAGCGCACCACTCCGTCGCCCGTCCCCGAATCGTAGCCGGTGACGATCTTGATCCACGGCTCGGTGACGATGGCGTTCCACACGTCGCGGATGCCCGCCGAGACCCCGATCTCGCCCGCGCCCGCGTTGCCCGTCACCCACTCGCCTTTCGGACTGATGTCGAGGTCAAACGGACGCTGCGTGATGTAGATGACCTGATCGCCCACTGTGATCGTTCCCGTCCGCGGCGTTCCGTCGCCGACGTACTGCGGAATCACGTAGCTCACCTCCGCCTGTCCCGTCCCTGACCGTTCCGATTCCCAGATGACGATCCACGTCGGGTCGGACGACACCGCCGTCCACCCAACATTACCGCCGTCCGGCGTCACGGTGAACGAACCGCTGGCGGTCTTCGATCCGAAGCAGAGGTTGTCCCCGCACGTCACCGTCACGCCACGTCCCTTCTGCGAGACGCCGAACGTCTTGCCCGCGATCGTCACCGTGCCGCTCCGCGGATACACCGTGTTGTTTGGATCCGCCGCGATCGTCACCGTCCCCGGACCGACCCGCGACGTCGCCCCCTGCACCGTGATCCATCCGTTGGCGTTCTGGATGTCCCACTCGACGTCGCTCCCGACCGTCA
>JAZUHK010000061.1:0-5841 GCA_045641645.1 Kiritimatiellia bacterium | reverse complement strand
GGGTCGATTTCCGCCGTGCCCACGCCGCCGATGGTGACGATCGCCTCCTTGACCGGGCGGGGCTTCAGTCCCTTGAACTGAAGGCGGTTGCGTCCGAACCAGACCTCGGTCGTCAAGTTGTCCGGACTGCCTGATCGCTTGGACTGGCGGGCGTAATGGACCATGAACCGCTGGGCGTTGTAGACCGCCGCGCCGGAAAGTCCGAAGGTCTCGCAGTCGACTTCGCCGCGGTAGTCGAAGAGCACCTGGCCTTCGGGGGAGATCACCTTGGCGCGTCCGTCCTCGAACCGCTGTCCTGCGAGCGACGTGACGCGGCGGTCGTTCGTCTCCAGTCCGATGAGTCCGGGCTGGTAGGGGACGATGCGATGGCCGAGGGCGCGGGCGAAGTTCTGTCCGTCGCCGACCGAGCCGAGCTTCGGGTAGCTGACGCCGCCGGTGGCGAGGAGGACGTTCTCCGCCCAGAGGGTGAAGTTCCGCGTGGCGACGATGAAGCCGTTCTTCTGCGGCTGGACGCCGGTGACGGGGCAGTTGGTGAGGACGGGGATTTCGCTGTCGCGGAGGAGGTCGCCGAAGGCGTGGACGATGGTGGCGGCCTTGCCGTCGGCGGGGAAGAAGCGGCCGTCGGCCATGCGCCGGAGGGGTACGCCGAGCGCTTGGAAGAACTTGATGATCTGCCGCGGCGGACATTCGCGGATCGTCTCGGCGAGGAAGCGGGCGGCCGGCGGCGGGGGCAGGGCAGGGCCGAAGGCGAGGTCGCGGAGGAAGTCGTCGGCGGCGAGGTCGCGCGTGAAGTTGCAGCGGCCGTTCGCCGTCATCAGCACCTTGGAGCCGAGCCGCGCCTTGCGTTCGATGACGACGGCGCCGAGGCGGCGTTCGGCGGCCTGGGCGGCGGCGAAGAGCCCGGCGGCTCCTCCGCCGATGATCGCGAGCTTGACGGGTTTCGGTTCGATTTCCATAGGACGACTGATTATACCATAATTCGCGGTTGACGGATGGCCGCTGGTTTTGATATACTTCCCTCCGCTTCAGCGCTTTGGGGATATAGCTCAGTTGGTAGAGCGTCTCAATGGCATTGAGAAGGTCAGGGGTTCGACTCCCCTTATCTCCACCATCCTTCGCTACGGATGGCACGCCAGTTCAAAAGGCCGCAATTCGCGGTCTTTTTGCTTTTATACACTGTATAACTTCAAAACGCGCCCAAAAATCCTCGCCGCGGTTGCATCCCCGCCGAGCGGGATGGGGAAATTTGTGGTACAATACTTTTCCAATGTCGCGGAATGATTTAACAGTGGTGAAATTGAGCTTGGAGAGTTGGCGGTGAAGAAGTTTCTTGCGGTTATGGTGACGGCGGTGGCGGCGTGGGCGTTCGCGAGGTCGCCGTTCGAACTCAGGGATACCAACTGGTACGGGGTGATGAGTGACCAGGCCGAGGCAAAGCGGCTCGGGCTCAACGGCAATTTTGCCGTGCGGGGCCGGATCTTCGACCGGGTGCTTTCCTACGCGCATACCTTCGAGGATCTGGTTCCGTCCGGCTGGTATTTCTACGATCACCCGGAATATTTCGCCCAGATCGACGGCAGGCGTCATCGCGGCAATGCACAGCTCTGCCTGAGCAACCCCGAGGTGCTGAAGCTCGTAATCGAGCGCGTCAGGGAGCGGATCAAGGCGCATCCCGAGTCAAGGTGCTTCGGGGTGAGCCAGAACGACTGCGACGGCTGGTGCGAGTGCCGGGAGTGCGCGAAAATCCGCGCCGCCTCCGAGGGCACCGAGGCGGATGCCGTCGTCAGGTTCGTGAACCAGGTCGCCGCGGCGATCAAGCAGGAGTTCCCCGACAAGTACATCGCGACTCTCGCCTATCAGAAGTCGCGTAAGCCGCCGACCCTCGTAAAGCCGGCGGACAACGTGATCGTCTGCCTGTGCCCGATCGAGTGCGACTATTCGCGTCCGCTCGCGAAGAGCGGCTATATCGAGGACGTGTGCTTCGTGCGCGACCTTCGCGGCTGGGCGAAGCTCGGCACGCGGCTGATGATCTGGGACTATTCTTCCGACTTCCATTTCTATCAGCAGGGCTTTCCCAATCTGGAGATCATGTCCGAAAACCTGCGCCTCTATCGTGACAACGGCGTCTGGGGCGTGTTTATCCAGGGAGTGGAGGAGACGCCATACGGCTGGCTGAGTGAGGTCAAGTCGATCATCGTGCCGGCGTTGATCAACGATCCTGCCGCCGACATCGAAGCGCTCAAGCGCGAGACCTTCGCGAAGGTTTACGGACCCGCCGCGCCGGCCATGCTGAAGTATTACGCGCGCTGGTGCGTCAAGCGCGACGAAATCGCCGCAGAGGGGCTGCCGCTGACCATCTGGTGTGCGCCGACCGAGGATTTCTTTCCGGCGGCGTATTATGCGGAGTTGGACGTCATCTTGCAGGAGGCGGTCAAGGCGGCGGAGGGCACGCCGTTTGCCGCGGCGGCCTTGACGGCGCGCTTCTGGAACGATGCCATGTGGGGTAGTGTCGGCGAGGTCGAGGCCGCGCGCAGGGCGCTGGCGTTCGCCGCAAGCCATCGGGAAGTTCAGTTCAACGAAAGCTACTTGCGCCAGCATGATACCGGCCGAAAACTCCGGCAGGTGGTGAAGGCGGTGGACGAGTTTGAGAATCCGGTAATCGAGGGCAACTGGCCGGATCCGACGATCTGGAACGGCGGCGACGGTTGGTACTATTCGACTGCGACGCCAGTGAGGCGGCTCAAGCGCAGCCGCGACCTCGTCAACTGGGAGGACATGGATCACGATCCGCTCGCCTACGATACGCGCAATTACCTGCAGTCGCTGACGCATCAGATCTGGGCGCCGTCGGTGGTGAAGATCGGCGAGAAGTGGATGCTATACCTTTCGCTTTTCATCAGCGGCGAAGACAATCGCATCGAGGTCTTGGAGGCGAGTCGCCCGGCGGGTCCGTTCAAGCATGTCGGCAACATCATCGATTCGCGGCGGGAGAAGATTCCCAATTCGATCGATCCCTACGTGCTGGTCGATGCGGGGCGGGTGTGGATGTTCTTCGGCAGCTGTCAGGGCGGGATTCACCGCGTGGAGCTGACGGCGGACGGCAGGGCCATGCTGCCGGGGAAAAAGCCGGAGCATGTCGCGGGGCTGCTTGATCATCCCGGGGTTGACCAATGGGGGATTCCCGGCGCGTGGGAGGGCACTTACGTCTTCAAGCGCGGGGAGCGGTGGTATATGTTCGCCTCGGGCGGCAAGTTCTCCGACGGCACCTATCACCTGGTGGTCGGGCGCAGCGACCGCGTGGACGGCGAGTTTTTCGATCGCCAGGGGCGGCCGATGACCGCGGCACTTGCCGAGCCCATCTTGCAGACCTCGCCGCGTACGCGCTTCACGGGGCCGGGGCACAACGGCGACATCTTCGTGGACAAGAACGGCAAGTGGTGGATCTTCTATCACGCGCACGATTCGTCGAAGCAGCATCTGTGGGAGCGGCCGACGCTATTGCAGGAGCTGAAATGGACGGAAGACGATTGGCCGTGTTTCGAGAAGGGGCGTCCGTCACTCGGCGATCGTTGTCCGCGGTTATAATCAAAGGGAGGTAAGGCAATCATGCAGAAAACCGTTATCGTCAATGCACATGTGGTTTCGCCGGGCTTGGATATCGCCGCGGCGACGGTGGTCGTCGAAGGGCGGAAAATCAAGAGCGTAAAGCCGGGCAAGGCGGCGGTGAAGGCCGATTCGCGCACTACCGTCGTCGATGTGCGCGGACAGTATGTGATGCCCGGCTTTATCGACGTCCATACCCACGGGGCGCTCGGCTACGATTTCTGCGATGCCGCGCCGGAGGCCGTCTTCGAGTTTGCGAAGGCGAAGCTCGCCGAGGGCGTGACCACCGTTCTCCCCACCACGCTCACCGTGAGCCACGCGGAACTTCTGACCGCGGCGAAAAACGCCCGCGCCTATGCGGAGGCCGGCGCGCCTTATGCGAAGATTCCGGGCATCCACCTCGAAGGGCCGTTCATCAACCCCTCCTGCTGCGGCGCCCAGAATCCGAAGTTCGTGCGCAAGCCCTCGGTGCAGGAGCTGAAGGCGATCAACAAGGTGTTTCCCGTTAAGCTCATCTCGTTCGCTCCCGAGACGAAGGGCGGTGCGGCCTTTGCCGCGGCGTGCCTCAAACTGGGCGTCGTCCCTTCGTGCGGGCATACGGGGGCCGCTTTCCGCGAGCTTATCCCCGCCTATGAACAGGGGCTTCGCCATCTCACGCATTTCTGCAATCAGATGTCCAAGCTCCATCACCGTGAAATCGGTGTCGTCGGCGCGGGCTTCCTCCTTGATGACCTCATCACCGAGGTCATCTGCGACCGCATCCACCTTTGTGACGATATGCTGCGGCTCGTCTTCCTCAAGCGCGACCTCGCGAAAATCGAGATGATCACCGATTCCCTGCGCTGTTCCCACTGTCCCGACGGCTATTCCTTCCAAATGGGCGGGCTTGATGTGCGGCTTGAAAAGGGCGAGGCGCGCCTCGTCAAGGGCGGGAATCTCGCCGGTTCCACCCTGTGGATGGGAAATGGGCTCAAAAACGTCCATGAGGTGACGGGAATTGCACTTAAAGACCTGGTACGCACCACTTCCTGGAATCAAGCCCTGGAACTGGGGTTGGGCAAGGAACTCGGCAAGGTGGAGCGCGGGTTTACGGCCGACCTCGTGGTGATCAATCCGCGCACTTGGAAGCCGTCGGCCGTCTTCGTTGACGGCGTTCAGCGGATTTGATATACTACTTTACAAGTTTTTGGAGGGATGGCCGAGTGGCTGAAGGCAACGGTTTGCTAAATCGTCATACGGACTAATCTCCGTATCGGGGGTTCAAATCCCCCTCCCTCCGCCAGTTTTTCGAAGGTTAAAACCACGAATTAAATCAGGAGAATCAACAAAATGGTCAGCTACAAGAAGCTCGGTCTCGTGAACACCAAGAAGATGTTTGCGAAGGCGGTCAAGGGCGGGTATGCGATTCCCGCTTTCAACTTCAATACGATGGAGCAGATGCAGGCCATCGTCCAGGCGGCGGTCGAGACGAAGTCACCCGTCATCATGCAGGTCTCGAAGGGCGCGCGCAAGTATGCGACCCCCACGATTCTCCGCTATATGGCCGAAGGCGCCGTCCAGTACGCGAAGGAGCTCGGCTGCAAGAAGCCGCAGATCGTCCTGCACCTCGACCACGGCGACAGCTACGAGACCTGCAAGAGCTGCATCGACTCGGGTTTCTCGTCGGTCATGATCGACGGCAGCTCCCTTGCTTTCAAGGATAACATCAAGCTCACCAAGAAGGTCGTCGCCTACGCGCACAAGCACGATGTGACGGTCGAGGCCGAGCTCGGCGTCCTCGCGGGCGTCGAAGACGAGGTCCAGGCCGAGGAGAGCCACTACACCAAGCCCGAGGAAGTTATCGAGTTCGCCACCAAGACGGGCTGCGACTCCCTCGCGATCTCCATCGGCACCTCGCACGGCGCCTACAAGTTCAAGCCCGAGCAGTGCACGCGCGACAAGAAGACCGGCAAGCTCGTCCCGCCGCCGCTGGCGTTCGACGTCCTCAAGGCCGTCGAGAAGAAGCTCCCCGGCTTCCCGATCGTCCTCCACGGTTCGAGCTCGGTGCCGCAGGATCACGTTGATACGATCAACAAGTTCGGCGGCAAGCTTCCCGATGCGGTCGGCATTCCGGAGGAGCAGCTCCGCAAGGCCGCGAAGAGCGCGGTGTGCAAGATCAACATCGACAGCGACTCGCGTCTCGCGATGACCGCGGCGATCCGCAAACACTTTGCCGAGAATCCGGGCCACTTCGACCCC
>JAZUHK010000060.1:0-2043 GCA_045641645.1 Kiritimatiellia bacterium | reverse complement strand
CGGTGATCTCGATGCCGTACTGGGTGATGGGGTTCCCGATCGGGCCCATCGCGAACGGAATCACGTACATCGTGCGGCCCTTCATGCAGCCCTTGTAGCTCTTGAGCATGAGCTTCTTCATGACCTCGGGATCCATCCAGTGATTTGTCGGACCCGCGTCGATCTCCTTCTTCGAGCAGATGAACGTGCGGCCCTCGACGCGCGCGACGTCACTCGCATGCGAGCGGGCGAGATAGCACTCCGGGCGCTTCTTCTGATTGAGCTTGATGAACTGGCCGTTCTTGACCATCATCTCGCAGATCGCGAGGTGCTCCTTCTTGGTGCCCGTCACGACGACGATCTTGTCCGGCGTGCAGACCTTGTTCCACTTGTCAACCCACTCGAACACCTTGGCGTTCGCGAATTTCGGCGTCTTGGCCATCTTCTTTTACTCCTTAATGCCCCTTCGGGCGGTTTTTAAATGCTTGGGGGATATTATATCACAAATCGAGTCACCCTGTGCAATGCAACCGGTTCGTTTTGCGAGGGACGAGCAAAACCACCCAGAGACCAATCACTTGTCACTAAAGAAAATCGCACCCGGATAGAGATCGTATGCCGATCGGGCGAGCGGCGGAGTCAAGTTGGGCATAATGACATTCGCGCCCGCGGCAATGCCACGCTCCTGCCCCGCTTCCGAGTCCAACGCCGAAAGCGCCGTGGCCGCCACGATATTGATCGCCGGAAGCCGTAGCCGCACGAGCGCAATCATCCTAAGCGCCAGCCGCAACCGCACCTCGGGGGCGAGAATCGTCTCGGCGGCGGAGAAAAGCGGCGTTCCCGGATGCGGGACATACGGGCCCATCCCCACCATGTCCAGCCGCTCGTCCGCAAAAAAGCCGATATCCTCCGCCAGGTCCCGCACCGTCTGCCCGGGAAGCGCGATCATCACGCCAGAGCCCGTCACATACCCGAGGCGCTTGAGCGTGCGAATGCAATTGACGCGACGGTCGAACGAACACGCCGCCGGATGAATTTTCGCATAGAGCGAGCGGTTCGAGGTCTCGATGCGGAGGAGATAACGGAGCGCTCCCGCCTCCCGCCAACGCCGATAGACCGCCTCCGTCTGCTCGCCCAGCGAAAGCGTCACCTCCAAACCGCGACACTGCGCAAGCAGATGCTCGTAATAAACCGTATTCGCCTCGCTCTCGAGCTCCCCCGCCTGCAACGCCACCGCAGGATAACCCCGCCGCCGCGCCTCACCGATTGCCGCCACCGCCTCCGCTTCCGTCAACCGATAGCGGCGACAGGCGGATGACGACTTGCGGATGCCGCAATAAAGGCAATCCTTGGCACAGACATTCGAACACTCGACCAGTCCGCGCGGCAAGACGGCATCCTTCCCGACGCGGTGCTTCACCTCGCGCGCCGCGGCAAAAAGCTCGCCGTCGAAAACCTCGTCGTCCGCCGCCAGCATCACCGCCAAGCGGTCAGTCGTCAGGGAATCGGGAGCAGCCACGGCAGCGGCCAGAAATTCGCCCAAGCCCCCCATCGCCATACTCAAATGAGATGTCCCATCTTCTCGCGCTTGGTCGCGAGATAACGGCGGTCATGCTCGTTCGCGGGAATGACGATCGGAACGCGCTCGGCGATTTCGAGCCCGTAGCCCTCGAGCCCCGCGATCTTGCACGGATTGTTGGTCATCAGCCGCAGCTTGCGGATGCCGAGATCGACGAGGATCTGCGCGCCCTCGCCGTAGTCGCGCAGGTCGGGCGCGAAGCCGAGGGCGACATTCGCCTCCACGGTATCCATCCCCTTCTCCTGCAGACGATAGGCGTGGAGCTTCTGCGCAAGCCCGATGCCGCGTCCCTCCTGCCGCATGTAGATAATCGCGCCGCAGCCCTCCTGCTCCACCATCTCCATCGCCGTATGGAGCTGAGGACCGCAATCGCAACGCTCGCTCCCCAGGACGTCGCCGGTAAAGCACTCGGAGTGGACGCGCACCAGGACCGGCTCGCCGTCATCCACCTTACCCTTCACGAGCGCGAGATGCTCGAGCCCCGT